>JANMJN010000839.1:0-6134 GCA_031371355.1 Saprospiraceae bacterium | reverse complement strand
CCCGCCCGTCCACTGACTTGCAACAACAACTGAAAAGCCCGTTCTGAAGCCCTAAAATCTGGAAATTTCAACAAATTATCGGCTGACAAAACGCCTACTAAACCCACGTTTTCAAAATCCAATCCTTTTGTCACCATTTGTGTACCAACCAAAATATCAAGTTGTCGTTCTTCAAATTCATTAATGATTTTTGAATGAGCTGTTTTTGACCGTGCTGTATCCCAATCCAAGCGACCAATTTTAGCATCAGGCAAATGTATTTTCAATTCATCTTCAACCCGTTCTGTTCCGAAACCTTTGATAACCAATGTATTAGCACCACAAGCGGGGCAGTCTTTTGGCAACTTAATGGTGTAGCCGCAATAGTGACAATTGAGCGTATTGGCAAATTTATGGAAGGTTAAAGTCACATCGCAGTTGCGACATTCTGATGTCCATCCACACGTCGAACAAGCCATCGTAGGCGCATAACCCCTTCGATTTTGAAACAAAATTACTTGTTCACCCCGTCCAATCGCTGCTTTCAGCTCCTCGACAAGGCGGCTTGTGAAATTGCCAACCATTGTCTTGTTTTTCAATTCCGTACGACTGTCCACGATTTCAATTTCAGGCATTTGTAAACCACCGAAACGTTCCGTCATTTCCACAAGCCCATATTTCTGTTGCGTGGCATTATAATACGTTTCTACTGAAGGGGTCGCTGTGCCGAGCAAAACCTTTGCTTTGTAGAGTGAAGCGAGGAAAATAGATGCATCACGTGCATTATATCGTGGCGAAGGGTCTTGTTGTTTGTAACTACCATCGTGTTCCTCGTCAACAATAACGAGTTTCAGATTTTTAAACGGTAGAAATAAACTCGACCGCACACCAAGAATAATCGGCTTACACGCCAACGTTTGTTGCCACAATTCTACCCGTTCATTGCTGTTTAATTTAGAATGATAAACAGCTATTTTTTCGCCAAAAATCTTTTGTAAACGATAGATAATCTGCGTCGTCAAAGCAATTTCAGGAATCAAATACAGCACTTGCCCCCCCCTCAGTATTTCGGCTTCGATGAGTTCCGTATAAACCCGTGTCTTGCCGCTACCCGTTACGCCATGCAATAAAGCCACGTTTTTGGTCTCAAAACACTGTTTTATCTCGTAAATCGCCTTAGTTTGTTGGTCGCTCATTTCTGTTGTCGAAATAAGGTCGTCTTCGTAGCCACCGATGCGGCTGATTTCTTGTTCATAAATTTCAAAAATACCTTTCTTCTCAATCGCTTTTAAAACGCCTAAATCAATATTCGCTTTTGTACAAATTTCGGACGTGCGAATCACCTTCTCTTGCCGATTTATTTGCGCAAAAGCCAAAAGCGCATTCGTCTGTTTTTCTGAATTTTTAACGGCATCAAAAGCCGCTGACCACGTTGCAGGGTCGCTCCGATAAGGCTCTTTCATGCGGGCACATGAAACGAGTTTGGGCTTGAAACGGGTTTGTAATTCCTCTTTTATATCCAAAATGTCCAGCATCAACAAGCGATTGATGATGGGATACACCGTTTTTTGACCCAATATTTTTTGAATTTGGTCAATCGTTAATTCGCTTTGAATCGTTAAAGCCTCTGCAATCAAATACTCTTTTTCGTCCAAACCACTGAAATTTTGGTCATGGTCGGGGTTCAAAACAATGCGTGTTTCAGATGACAATTTCATATTTGTCGGCAACGCCGCATTCATCACTTCGCCCAATGTACAAGCATAATATGAAGCCATCCATTGCCAAAAATCTAATTGTGCTGTAGATATAATCGGTTCTGAATCAATAACTTGCAGAATCGGTTTGGTTTTATGTTCAGGCTTTTTATCAGATACGCCAATGACCACAGCCGCATACAAATCACGCCCTGCGCCAAATTGCACTTCGACACGGATACCAAATTTGACCTGTTCAACCAATTCATCAGGAATGTGAAAAGTATAAGGCTTCGGCGTAGCAAACGGCAGAATGACTTGTGCAAAATGCGTCGCTTCTTCGGTTTTGAATAATTCTAAATCGTCGTTGATGTCCACAGTTGACCCCCCTCAGTATTTTTGACAAATTGATAATTATTTTGTTGCAAAATAAACCATTTGTGTTAAACTATTCACTTTTTTCTTAAAACAAAAATATTACTCACCTTCCGTTCCCCTTCATGGTCAAAAAGTTTATTATCACAAGGCATATTGACAACGCCATTCATGGGTTGTCCAACAATATACATCGTCGTAGAGCCACCGCCATCTAAATTGACCGCATCACGGCACCCCAAGGTTTTCATCAAAAAAGTCAATTCATGCAGGTTCAAACCTTGCGCTTGCGCCGTTCTACCGTCTGCGGTTAACAAAATGAGTTCATTTTTAGTCGTTACGCAAGCACAGGTTCGTGGGTGACGATTGTCATTAAACGCGATTTTACTGAGGGGTACGCTGTGGCCATGCCAAAGCAAAAGCGGACCTGTCACCAACACATTATCGCTAACAACTTTTTCTGCCCATTTCATATCGAGCGAATCTGTTTGCCGCACAATGCTCACTTTGTTCTTATCTATTGAAATGCCTGATTTTTGATGAAAAGTCAAACGCCTCTTCGCATCCAGCTGACTTGAATCCAATACCTGTCCATTAATTTTAATAAAATCAACAGCGCCACCATTTTTGACATCAAAAAAAGAGCCGTTGACAGCTGCAATAGCTTCTGATTTCAAAGCCAATTCCGAAGTAGGTATTAATGAATCACCCGTAGAAACAAGCTGAAACAGCCACCCATGACGCTTGTTTTTTATCTTCAAAAAATGAATATTTTGATTGGATTGAAACAGTTGTTTTTCGGCAAAATGATAGTGATGCCATATTAATCCCTTACGAACTTTAGTGGTTTCCCATTTGGCACCGGAAAAAACCATTTTATCGGCAGTGGTTTGAGACCACAAAGGCATTGAAAAACAAAAGAGTAGGAGGGCGAGTAACAGGTTTTTCATCTTTCTAAAATATTTATTAAGCGTTTGAAAATGAAGTAAAATAATAACAAAATATTTTTATTATCATAATATAAATGTATCAATTAAAGTAAATTCTTTATGATAAAAACAACTATTTGAATATCAAAGTTTTATCTTTTAACTTTGGGGCTAAAGAGAACTTAAAATCGGTGAACATTTCTATATTATTATTCGAATGAGAAAACAATTTTTGGCTAAACTTACGACTTGTTTTTTGCTTCTTGCCTCATTTTTATCACTCCCCACAACTCAGGCACAAGTAAATTATACGGCTAATGACATCGTCCGACCTTATACAGGTGGATTTCGAGCAGGTGTGAATTTCGATATTTATCGAGGATTCAGCGACGAGGACCTATCCCGTTTGGCTGCGGGCAGTGACCGTGATGGCATTTCGGGTGCAAATGCAAAAGCAATCCGTCCTGCTTTTTTTGAAAATTTTGCTGAACTTTTTGGCTACGATAGCCGTATTCCAACTTTCATGCTCTACGATTCGTTGGGTTTGAATGATAATACGCTCATTGTTGGTTTCCCTTCCGATGAACATCGTGATACAAAACGATATTGCCCGGACTATCAATCAACAGTTTTTAAGAATATGTACACGCCGATTTGGGACAATGGCGAAAACGGCACGCCCGTCAATGATACGAACTATTATGCGCTCTATATTTGGAAAACCGTCAAAAGATACCATTATTTCGTCAAGTTTTTTGAAGTTTGGAACGAACCTGGCTACGACTACACAGGCGGCAAAGGCTGGCTCAATCGTGGGGCGCCGGGCAATTGGTGGGAAAATAATCCCGATCCTTGCGATTACAAGCTTCGTGCGCCTATTTTTGACTATATTCGTTTGCTGCGCATCACTTACGAAATTGTGAAATCTGTTGACCCTTCGTGTTATGTTATGACCTCTGGCTTGGGCTATCCGTCCTTTCTCGATGCCATTTTGCGAAATACCGATAATCCAAACGGTGGACAAGTCACCCCTCAGTATCCACGCGGTGGTGGGGCTTATTTTGATGGCATTGGCTACCACGCCTATCCACATTTTGACGACGCCCTAAGAAAATGGAATAATACACGCCAAAATTGGGATTATTCTCGTCATTCTGACGCAGCAGCCCTCGACCCGCAGCGTCTCAAAGGACAATTTGAAGATGTTTTAAAGAAGTATGGATACAATGGTCAAACCTATCCTAAAAAAACATACATTATTACAGAATCTAATATTCCCAGAAAAGAATTTGGCGATTTCATCGGTTCTTCTGAAGCACAGAAAAACTGGATACCAAAGGTTTTAGTTAATTGTATAAAAAATGATATTTGGCAATTACATATTTTCAAATTAGCAGAAGAAACTGACTCAACTACTGCCACTTATGAGTTCGATGTGATGGGTTTGTATAAAAAAATACACTATTCCAACAAAACTCGTCCAGAAATGACTACCGAAGGCTTAGCCTTTAAAACTGCTTCCCAAATTTTATTTGGAAAAGTGTTTGATTCGCTTCGGACGCAACAAATGAACCTGCCTTCAAATATAGAGGGCGCTGCTTTGCGCGATTCAAACGGCATATTTACTTATGCACTATGGGCTAAAACAACGATTGATAAAAGTGAAATCGCAAACGCAACTTATTCATTTCCAACAAGTTTTGGTTCTGATTTATTGATAAAGCGAAATTTAGATTTTGCAGTGACTCAAAAATTAGATGCTGTTTCGGCACAAAATATTTTATTGACAGCGACACCCCTTTTTCTAACAGAAAGAAAAATACGTTTATCTCAACAAATTGTTTGCGAAGGATCGACCATCAGTTTTGAAGATTTGACCCCCTCAGTATCTCGGACTTGGACGATTCAAATTGCACCAAATCAGACGATTACAGAAACATCAAAGTCTTTTGTAAAAACATTTTCAGTTCGAGGAAACTATACAACACAAATGATCGCCAAAGATGGAACAGGTGCTGAAATAACACGACAAACGATTTTGATTTCTGTTGAAAAACCGCCTGTCGCCAATTTTAGTTTGGCTGTTCAAAACCCAATGGTTGTGCTCAAAAATCTGTCTTCAACTAATGTAGATACCTTGACTTGGACTTTTTCTGATGGTACAACATCTAATAAGCCCGATTTGACAAAGGTTTTTTATTCAACTGGAAATTACAATATTAAACTAAACGTCAGCAATCGCTGTGGCACGCATAACCTAACAAAATCAGCCCAAATCGCAGCGCCAAGCCCACCACAAATTGCCAAAACAGCGAATGACACGACCCCTCCTTATAACAACCCATTTCGGGCAGGTGTCAATATGCGTTTCATCGAAGGTTGGTCTGATGAGCAAATTGCGGACATCGCAGCAGGTAATCGAGAACAGCCCAATTTAGGTCCACAAGGCGGCATCGGTGCTAAATCATTACGTACAAGTTTGCCTGAATATTTTACAAAATTTTGGGGTGCGGATGTACGTAAGAAAACGTTTCAACATTATCAAAACCTTGATTTACAAGATATTGTGTTGACTTTAGGCGGTCCCGATGCTGAGCACCGTGACCCGAATTTTTATTGTTATTCAGAGCAGTCTTCTTTTTTTAAGAATATGTACACCGAAATTTTTGACGGCGGAGCCAATGGAACGATTGTCAATGACACCAACTATTTTGCTCGTTATGTTTTTGATTTGGTTAAATTGTACAAAAATGAAGTCAAATTTTGGGAGGTTTGGGATACACCTGGTTGGGATATCGAAGGGAAAAATGGCTGGAAACCTCAAAATTGGCAACACAATTGGTGGCAAAATAACCCCGACCCTTGCGAATTAGGCACAAAAGCACCGATTCAACACTTGGTTCGTATGATGCGAATTGCCTATGAGGTCATTAAACGAGAAGATCCTTCGGCGTTTGTCGTTTATTCAGGTTCTGGGTTTGCGAGTTTCCTCGATGCTGTTTGTCGTAATACCGACAATCCTGCGGACGGTTCAACGACCCCTCAGTATCCTTTGGGTGGTGGAGCATATTTTGATGCTGTTTCATATAATGTTTTCCCGCATTTTGACGGTTCGTTGTCGGGTTATGATTCTGCGCTTGGCAAAATTGTTTAT
>JANMJN010000836.1:0-1783 GCA_031371355.1 Saprospiraceae bacterium | reverse complement strand
AGCTATCATAATTAAGCAAAAATCTTTTGTATTTTTAAGTATAATTTATTAATTATCTATTATTTACATAAATTATTAATCAATTTTTTATATGAATACCATTGTCACAAAAAAACAATAAATTTTTAAAAAGCAGCTTCTAAATGGCATTGTTTTAGCCTGTTAACGCATATTTAATCATTTAAAAAACAAGGCATGTCTCTTTTAAAGAAATACTATACATTTACTTTTTTATGGCTCATTTTCGGTGCCACAACAGCAACAGCACAATCCTCCACAATAAAAGTAAATAACAGCAAAGGAGATGTCCCAACTTCAATTGACCGTCAATTTCGACGCGATGCTGCTCGCCTTGCTTTACGACTTGATTCCGAAAAAGACGATGTTCGTTACTTGCCAGTAGGCATCAACCGCGATAATTTGATGGGTTTATACCGTGCCTTGTGCAATATCTATACGCAAGACGAAACGGGTAAATCAATAGCACGTTGCAATGTCCATACTTTTCCGAATCCGTCAATTGACCACCTTGTCATCATCTATCGCCGAAATGTGGATTGGGCAGCCCCCCTCAGTAAAGGCATAACAGAAACCACAAACCGCGACCTTAATAAGCTGCTCGACCAATATGACCTCGCTATTGAAAGTCATGTTCAGTGGAATGATACGCAAGATGCCATTACCCTGCGCTCAAAAGAACCGCTGAATATGGCTGCCATTTCTGAACGTTTCCGCGACATCCCCGGTGTCATGCAAATTGACTTAGGGCAAGCCAAATTCAGTGGCAACGATATCCGCGCAAAACGCATTGGTGGTGGCTGGGAAATCGAGTTTGTCCTTGTCATTGGTGTCAATCAACAACATTCTTGGAAATTTAAAGCATTGGATAACAATCAAGTATCACTTCTCAAAGAGTCCGGAAACCCCATGCCTTCTTGGATGAAATGTAATATTGAGGATAAAAACCTTGTCGCAAAGTTTTAATAAAAATGATGAATGATGAATTTACGACCCCTCAGTATTTGGTGCGATATTCATCATTTATCATTCATACTTCATCATTATTCATCACTCTTTATTTTTTGAATCAATCAAAATCGTCACAGGTCCATCATTGAGTAAAGCAACTTTCATATCCGCACCAAATGCACCTGTTAAGACTTTTAATCCAGATATTTTCGCCAATTCTGCTACAAACTGCTCATACATCGGCACAGCGAAATCAGGTTTTGCGGCACGAATAAAGGATGGACGATTCCCTTTTTTCGTAGAAGCATGAAGGGTAAATTGACTAACGATCAGCATTTCTCCTTGTATATCAAAGACAGAACGGTTCATCAACCCATTTTCATCGCCAAAAATGCGCAAATTAACAATCTTTGCCGCAAGCCACTTGATGTCTTCCGACGTATCTGCGTACTCAACACCAACGAGAATGAGCAGCCCCTCAGTAATCGCAGATTTTATTTGCGCATTTATCGTTACAGATGCTTCTTTCACTCTTTGAATAACTACACGCATAAATATTTTCAGATTTATATTTTTTTGACCTCAGATGACACTGATTCGACTGATTTTAGAACAACGTCAAATCTTCTGGCACAGCTTGATGTAAATCAGCGGCATCATATTTCACAGAATTCACTTTTTCAGAAACGCGATACATCTTCAACAAACCATTAGGCGGTTTTTGGCACATATATAATAACGTCGCTTCGGGTGTTTCATTGGAAAGCCATGCTGCACGTTCTTCTGCTGTCTTCAAAATGACGGGCATACGGGT
>JANMJN010000835.1:0-2433 GCA_031371355.1 Saprospiraceae bacterium | reverse complement strand
CGCTATCATAGCAAAAGCTACGCCTTGGGGTAAGACAATAACGCCACCCGTTAAACCTGCAAAAAAATCGGCTTTTAAGGTTTCACGATTGACCTCATTTTTCCAGTTGAGAAATGGAAAAATATCTTTTGCTGTTATCTTTATTTGTAGCCCCATTCTCTTGATTTTTTCATTTCACTAACACGAAGTAAGTTAAATAATTGGCTTAAAAAAGCAAAACATTATACCTTTTTGTTGCAAAAATCGTCTTGAATGAATTTTGTGAATAGGAATCCTTACTTTTGGCAACAATAATAAGCAAGACATTTTGAAATTATAAAAACCAACAAAATGGCAAAAACATTTGCCGAACCTAAAATAACGGCTAAAACAACTGGTGCAACCCATGAAAAACTATATACTGTTGCAGGATAACAGATGATGTTTAAATGTGCAGGAAGTACCCCCTCAGTAAAAACGGCTTTGGCGATTGTTGCGTCAAAGCCGTTTTTGTTTTTTGGCAACCCGCACAAAATAATGACTCGATTGGTTCTTAATTTTGAACTTTTAAGGCTATTTATAATCATTAAAAAATACACTTATCGTCTTTTATGCCTACGGATTAACAAGCCAATCAATGTATTTTTGCACCGTAATCATTTTTCACGAAACCACAACCTTATGAATTGGAACGTTGAAATACTCGCCCGAATTCAGTTTGCCTTCACCATCGCATTCCACTACATTTATCCCCCCCTCAGTATTGGTCTTGGCGTTTTGCTCGTCATCATGGAAGGCGCGTACATGCGTACGGGTAATGTGCTATACAAACACATGACCCAATTTTGGATACGCATTTTTGCCCTCATTTTCGGTATCGGTGTCGCCACAGGTATTGTCATGGAGTTTGAATTTGGGACAAATTGGGCGACTTACTCCCGTTATGTCGGCGACGTTTTCGGCTCTGCTTTAGCCGCGGAAGGCATTTTTGCTTTTGCGCTCGAATCGGGTTTTTTAGGCATATTACTGTTTGGTTGGGATAGAGTAAACCCTAAAGTCCATTTTTTCTCAACGATTATGGTCGCGCTCGGTTCCATGTTTTCAGCCGTTTGGATTGTTGTTGCGAACTCGTGGCAACAAACGCCCGCAGGTTATCGCATCGAAGGTGAAGGCATAAAAGCCAGAGCCGTTATCACCGATTTTTGGGCAATGGTCTTCAATCCCTCGTCCGTGGATAGATTGTCTCATACCATCGTTGGGGCATTTTTAGCAGGTGCATTCCTAGTGTTAAGCATCAATGCTTACTATATCCTAAAGAATCGGCATGTCGAAACAGCTAAGGCTTCTTTCCGTTTTGCTTTGCTTTTTGCGGCTTTTGCTTCACTTTTGCAACTTTTTACGGGTCATAGGTCAGCAGACGGCATTTCCAAAAACCAACCTGCCAAGCTCGCTGCTTTTGAAGGGCATTACGATTCTTTAGCTGTTGCAGACCTTTATTTGTTTGGTTGGACGAACCCAAAAACGCAAATTACTGAGGGGGTCAAAATTCCAAAAGGCTTAACTTTTCTATTGCATCAAGACTTCACAACGCCTGTTCGTGGTCTCAATAGTTTTCCAAAAGACGAAACCCCGCCTGTCAATTTTGTTTTTCAAACCTACCACCTCATGGTTGCCATCGGCATGGCTTTGATTGGGTTATCATGGTTAGGTGTTTTCCTTTTATGGCGAAAAAAGTTGTGGAATAAAAAATGGCTGATGCTCATCTTTTCATGGTCGGTTTTGCTACCGCAAATAGCGAATCAAGTTGGTTGGTATTCTGCCGAAGTTGGGCGGCAACCATGGGTCGTTTATGGTCTTTTGAGAACATCCAACGCCTTGTCAAAGGTTGTAACCGAAAATCAAGTATGGTTTTCACTTATCCTTTTCACGTGGGTTTACTCCTTGCTTTTTGTGCTTTTCATCTATCTTTTGAACAAAAAAGTTAGACATGGATACGATGATACTGAGGGGGGCAATCACGAAGAAAATGAATTTGGGACAAAACGTGATATGCAATTTTTAACAAAATAGAACACTGATTCAACAGGTTTTCACGGATTTACGCTGATTTTTTTCTGTTATGGATCAAAAAAAATCAGTGTGAATCCGTGAAAATCATAAAAATTAGTGTTCAAAAAAAAATCAAAAATATGGAAACGTACTTAGGTTTAGACCTAAACACATGGTGGTTTTTAGTACTCGGTGCAGCCCTCACGGGCTATGCCGTTTTAGATGGCTTCGATTTAGGTGTCGGTGCCATTCACCTATTTTGGCACAAAGAAACCAGCCGCCGTATCGCCCTCAATGCCATCGGACCCGTCTGGGACGGCAACGAAGTATGGTTGGTCATAGCTGGAGGAGTAATGTTTGCCGGGTTTCCTGTGGTCTATGCCACTGTTTTTTCAGCGTTTTATA
>JANMJN010000824.1:0-3818 GCA_031371355.1 Saprospiraceae bacterium | reverse complement strand
TACCCCCTCAGTATTTTGACATAAAAAACTATAAATCAATCACTTTTAAAATTAATCATTCATAACTTATCATTGTATTATGTATTCAGAATTAAAAGGAAAAGTAGCTATCGTAACAGGCGGTGGCAGAGACATCGGAAGGCAGATTGCCATAAAATTAGCCGCCAATGGCGTTGCTGTTTGCATCAATTATTTTGGCAGCAAGGAAGGTGCTGATGAAACCGTAAACATCATAAAAGCCGCAAAAGGAAGGGCAATAGCCGTTCAAGGCGATTTGACTAAACCGAAAGATGTTGAAAAGCTCGTTGCCAAATGCGTTCAAAAATTCGGAGAGAGTATCCATATATTGGTCAACAACGCGGGTGGTTTAGTGGCTCGAAAAACAATGGAAGATATGGATGTTGCCTTTTGGGATTATGTGATGGATTTGAATTTGAAATCCACTTTTTTGTTGTCAAAAGAGGTCTTGCCATTTATGTCTTCAGGAGGTGCAATTATCAATTTTAGCTCACAAGCGGGGCGTGATGGTGGTGGTTTTGGCGCAATTGCGTATGCCACTTCAAAAGGTGGTGTGGCAACTTTCACACGCGGCTTGGCAAAGGAATTAGGTGGCAAAGGTATTCGCGTCAATGCCCTTGCGCCTGGCATGATTAGCACAGGGTTTCACGATAAATTTACAAAACCTGAAATTCGGGAAAAAGTAGCGGCAGGGACACCGCTTAAACGGGAAGGGCAAGCCACAGAGGTGGCGGATTTGGTGGTCTATTTGGCTTCCGATGCTTCTACTTTCATGACGGGTGCGACGATTGATATTAATGGTGGGACGTATTTTTCATAAAACCCAAAACTCAATAGTATGAAAATCAACGGTTTACGCTGGATTATTATCACTTTAATTGGCATCGCCACTGTCATTAACTACATTGACCGACACGCCTTAGCGGTCATGTGGCCTGGCATTTCGAAAGAGTTAGGCATGGACAAAAGCGAATACGCTTTTGTTGTATCCTGTTTCATGGTAGCATACGGCATCAGTCAAAGTCTTTCGGGTCGGATATTCGATAAAATAGGAACACGTTTGGGCTTTGTCATGTCAATCGGCATTTGGTCTATCGCCGTTGGTTTACATGCTTTTGCGAAAGGATTGACTTCTTTTTCAATTTTCAGAGCCTTGTTGGGCTTCGGTGAAGCGGGCAATTGGCCTGGTGCAACCAAATCAAATGCAGAATGGTTTCCAATCAAAGAACGGGCTTTTGCACAAGGCATTTTTAACGCAGGGGCTTCGCTTGGTGCGGTTATCAGTGCGCCTTTGATAGCTTATTTTTATGTAGAAGTGGGATGGAAAATGACTTTTGGGCTTATCGCTGTTTTGGGTTTTATTTGGATTATTCCGTGGTGGCTCATCAACAAAGCAGAACCGATGAAACACCCGTGGCTTACTGATGGGGAGCGAAATTATATCGTCGAAGGTCAAAAACCTTTGGAAACCGTGACGGTAAATTCTAATGATAAAGTCTTGACAGTGAAAGAGTTATTGGGTTATCGTCAGTCATGGTCAATTATTTCATCTCGTTTTTTCCTCGACCCAATTTGGTGGCTTTTTGTCAGTTGGTTGCCGATTTATTTGCACGATAATTTTGGTTTTGATGTCAAACAAATTGGCATGTTTGCTTGGATGCCTTATGTTGGTGCGGCATTGGGTAGTTTGAGCGGTGGCTGGTTATCGGCACGTATGATTGGCAAGGGCTGGACGGTCAATCGGACGCGTCGGTTTTGTATTCTTTTAGGTGCCGCCTTTATGTTGCCTGCTTTGATAGCGAGTGCTTTTGCTTCCACACCGCTTTGGGCAATGGCAGCGATGTTTGTTGCGTTGATGGGTTTTCAAATCACAATTGGCAATATTCAAACACTACCAAGCGACTTTTTTTCAGGTAAAAATGTCGGTACATTGGCAGGCATAGGTGGTACGGCGGCGGTTTTTGGGGTTTTGATAACGACGGCTCTTGTGCCGATGTTAACGAAAAACGGCTACGTCCCTTTTTTCATATTAGCGACGGCTCTCGTGCCTTGTGGTATCGCTATGATATTTTGGTTGAGCGGCGATATTAAGCGCATTCGTTAGTCACTACCCCACTGTCGCCTAAACCAAAATGCAATTTATTATCACCCTGAAGAAGCATATCCTCTTGTTGGATTAAAACAATACTTTGTAATACGTGTAATATTTGTAATACAGTATTCAAACTAAGCATTTTTACCTTTACTTATTGTGCGGCTTCGTTGTTTTTCGTATTCAACGACTTCATCAGGGCGTTGCACAATATCGGTTTTAACTTTTCTTAGTTGCTCAATAGCTTCGTGTAGGGCTTCTTTCTGGGAGTAATTGACATTGCCTTTACGCTTTTCAGCATAAACCAAATTTTTCAAAAACTCTAAGTCTTCAGGGAAGAACATAACTGTGTGGCGAATATAATCAGGAGTCGCCATTACTGAGGGGGTCTCAACTGTCTCTGCAATAGTTGATGTTTCGATGGGGCGAAATAAATTTTGGATGCCGCCACCTGTTAAGTTTTTATTATGACTGGATAGATTATCGAATTTTTTTGCCATTGTTTTTAAAATTTTAATTTTGATGTAATACTTGTAATATTGTGTTAAATCAGGAAGAGTCTGCATTACCGCCTTCAATGTAACACTTGTAACATAATATTCAAAGAAATGAATCGTTTAAATATGCCGGCTTAAAAGTTCATCAACGATTGCCAAATAGTCCTCTGCACCCTTACTTTCAGGTGCATAAGTGAAAATATCCTGACCATTTGCAGGGGCTTCCGCTAAAGCAACATTAACCCTAACGGTATTCACAAACAAAACACCGCCAAAATATTGCGACACCTCCTCTCGAATACTTTTTGTCAAAATGCGTTGTCGGTTGTATTTTGTCAAGAAAACACCTGAAATAAACAGATTTGGATTGAAATGCGTCCGTACAGTTTCAATAATACCGACAATGGTATCAATACCGCGATATGCCAAAAACTCTGCTTCCAAGGGGATAATGACCTCATCTGCTGCTACTAAACCATTGATTGTCAATAGTCCTAGTGAAGGTGGGCAATCAATGACAGCATAGTCAAATTTTGTTTTTAAGGGTTCAATCAGTCGGCGCAAAATCGTTTCCCGCGCCATACGTGACGCAATTTCAAGTTCAAGACCTGCTAAATTGAGGGCGGAAGGCACGACGGATAGGTTTTCCTTCACAGAAACAATGGGCAAAGGCTTACCACTGCTCATGGCGTCATAAATACTGAGGGGGTGATCTTTCACACCCATACTTTCTGTGAGATTGGTTTGTGGGTCAAGGTCTATGACCAAAACCCGCTTGCCACGCAATGCTAAACCAGCTCCGATGCAAGCCACTGATGTTGTTTTACCAACTCCCCCTTTGTGGTTAAGAAGACAAATCGTTTTCATAAAAATGTATTTAAAATTCGAGGTAAATGTAACACAGTATTCTTAATAAACAAAGTATTACAAGTATTACAAGCAAAAAATATTTTAAACGACAAAAATAACTTTGACCCTCGGCGGCTGATCCGAAAAATAGCAGCCAAAGTTTGATCTTAAGCAAACTTTACTGCGCTTCAGTAATATGTGCGTTAATAACCGTAAAATAGGCTTAAAAACAATTGCAAAAAAATTTGTTTGAAATTAATGTAATACTTGTAATACAATATTTAAAATATTACAAGTGCCCCTAAAGATTAATAGACATTTGTGTTCAAAGGATTTTTTTCTATTTCTATTTCATCGAAATA
>JANMJN010000772.1:0-1855 GCA_031371355.1 Saprospiraceae bacterium | reverse complement strand
AAATTCAGCACCAGCAGAAAACTGATTGGCATCTAAAAGTGTTTCAGGTTTTGCGTCGTTCTTATATTGACTCCATTTCGAAGCTTTATACTCAATACCACCCTTGAATAATAGACCATTTTCATACATTATACCTGCATTATATTCGGAAGGCAAAAAGCCACTACCCGCTTTGTCGGTATAGCTCGTAACAGAGTCAACCAAAGTACCCAAAACACGATTGTAATAACGATTGGATTTGGTCGTAAAACTTGTTTTAGGGTTGCCATAAAGACCAATGACGATATGTTTTCTATCTCCTTTGTCATTTGGGTTTTTCTTTGGGTCAAGTGTAATATCGTACTGCAATCCACCATTCCACGAAAAACCTCTTATATTATAATCGTCATCGAAATAGTTGGCGTAACTAACAGATAATTTATCGCCTAAAACAGACTGACGGATGGAATTAATTTTTCCAAAAACATAACCCACATTGACACCCAGAGAAAGCCCTTTGTAACTGATGCCATTGCCTATCATGGTACGATATGTACCACCACTACCAACAAAGTAATTGGTTAACGTTGATGAGTCTAAAGAATTTTGGGCAGGCGTAACCGTATTAATATTATAGCCAACTGTACTATACGGCATTAAGCTGAAGCCCATGCCCCACCGAACAGCACGCGGCTTGCGGTCAAGGACTTCATTGATGACACTGTATGTTGGGAAGCCCAACGCCAGATTGTTGAGATTGCCGCTCCAGGCAGAACTATTGCCGCCATTACTTTTTACATCCGTATTTTTGGCATAAAGACCTACTTCATAGGCTGTTGTACGCAAGGCAGGTAATGAGGCTGGGTTAAACGGGTTGAAATGGTATTTATCCCGATAGGCTGCCGTCATGCCGCCCATACCTGCATTGGACGCAAAATATTGTGGATTCAAATTACCTAAGCCATAGCGAGATAACAGTGAATTTTCCTTAGGTTGATTTTGTTTATAATTATTGTCAATAATCTGCGCACTTACGTTTAAAGCACTGATAGTCAATAAAATAAAAAAGCTAATTTTTTTTAACATTTTATTATTTTTACTTCGTAGGAGCTGAATTTTCAAAAAACAGTTCGTTTACTTTTAATTGAAAATGATAATTCAAAATTTGATTCAGACCTTGTAAAACAAGATCTGGCTCAAAATATTTTTCTTTTAATTCAAGGTTTTCGTAAAGATAGGAACCATCGCCACCTGTCAAAACAACAGTAAATTTACCCATTTTTTTTTCTAGTCGCTTAACAAAGCCTTCTACTTCAGCCAGTAAACCGATTTGAGCCCCAGCTCGCATAGCTGTCTCAGTTGTATTACCTATTAACGCTACCCCCTCACTATTGCGCTCGATTAATGGTAATTTTGCTGTAAAATAATTCATCGCTTTCAAACGCATCGTCAGACCTGGGGAAATATTACCGCCGAGAAAAACGCCGTTTTTATCCAAACAATTATACGTTATACACGTACCACTATCTATGACGAGACAGTTTTTTTTAGGAAAAAGAAAATTGGCTGCAACAACAGCCGCTAAACGATCTTTTCCTAAGGTATTGGGTGTGGCATATTTATTTTGAATGGGCAAAGGCGTGTTGTGTTCTAATTTTATAAAAGGAAGATGTTTTTTTAAAAAAATTTCGACCCCCTCAGTATCCAACCCTGTTGCGGAAAGAATTGAACCTTCGACGATACGCCCATCATGCAATCGCTCATTCAGCCAACTTAACGCTGGCGTTTGCATAATCGCTTGCTCGACAAGTGTATTTTTTTCGTAAAAAGCCAACTTGGTACGTGTATTTCCTATATCAACGACGAGATTCATTCA
>JANMJN010000769.1:0-2243 GCA_031371355.1 Saprospiraceae bacterium | reverse complement strand
GATTTCGCCGCCAAATACTGAGGGGGGTATCGTGAATACACGGATGTTTATTCCTCATGTTTGCCATGATGCGATTGGTGTTTTGGCGGCGGTTTCGGTGGCAACGGCTTGTAAATTCCCCAAAACTGTTTGTGAAAACGTGGCGTTACAGCATAAACTGCTTAGAAAGGACGAGGTGAGTTTAACGCTCCTCGAGCGTGTGAACCTTGGAGGCACTTATTCCATTGAACATCCAACAGGTTATTTTACCGTCAGTTTATATGCAAAAAAAGTTGATAATCAGTTGATTATAGAAAAATCGGGTGTTATGCGGACGGCTCGTTTATTGAGTAAAGGTGTGGTTTATGTGCCATTTGGATAATTAATAGCAACCACAGTTCTCATTATTAATTATTCGGCATTGGCGCATCTATTGATATAAAATAAAAAAGCAACATAAACCCGACATTCCGCACCCTAAATCCGCAAGAAGTAATAATTAGCGATAAAAGGACCAAGAAGTCGAATGATTTTTTTATGATTTTCAGTTAAATTGGTACAAAAAGCAAAAGGTTGTTGGTTTTGACTATTTAGCACAAGGTGAATTCCGCGAAAGAGATTAAAAACCATACGCATAGTCGGCTTTGCCGTTGGTTTGGCAATCTGATTATCGACGGTTTCTTTGGCATCTTCCAATGCCATGCGTAGTTTACGTTCACAAAGGGAGTAAACCAAAAGAGAAAGGGTCATAATCATCAATAAACCCTCGACTCTTGACGGTTTTTTAACAAAGAAACTCTCGGCAAAAAAAATAGGGTCTTTCAAAAAACCGAATCCATTTTCTACGGAAGAAGCCTGCGCTTTGTAGTTCTCTAAAACACTTTCGTCTGGTAGTCGTTCTGTATCTAACACATTGGTTGTCAATATAAAACGACTTTTTCTTTCGACTATTTTCTGTACGGCTTCAAAGTTGATTGTGCATATAAAGGACTCTATTTTTTGCGCCCACCGAAGGTTTTCGGGTTTGGGTCTGCCAGCTTTACAGTAATATTGAGTCTCTACTAACTTACATTCAATGTTTACTAAAGGGTGCTTTTTCTCCAATTCAGCTACCCATGTAAGCCATTCAGTCGGTTCTTCAAATAATTTGAATAAATAATCCTTCTTTTTATTGATTTTTTGTTCACTCTGTTCTATTTGTTTTTGGGCTTTGCCTGTATAAGTCTTAGTGACAGCTTTCGCCAAAGGTGCCGATTCTATGACAAACCACCGTTGGGCAACACCGCCATAATTGCTCGGAACAGCTAAATAACGATAACCTTTAAACGATGTAGAATCTTGTAAATCAATAGATTGTGTTTCTTCTAACAACTTTTTAGCTTCCCCTATCGTTTCTGGAACTCGCGTAATCCATTCGATGGCTTTTAAATCGTTACAGATATTATCCGCACTATAAATCCCCGCATCCGAGATGAAGATGCCCACTGATTCCCCTTCTTTGAAGCAACTAACAAAGTTATTAATCAGCGTCACTAAGGTCTCTTTATCACTCGCGTTGCCATCAAATGCTTGCATATAACGGGGGATTGCCGTTTGATAACTCGTAATCAGACCCAAAGTTACTTGTTTGAGATCAAATCGCTTGTCCTTCGCAAAGCCATGACGCAGCTTTACCGCATTCGCTTCATCTTCATACGACCCTTCAACACTGAAATTTGTCGAATCAACATGATAAAATAACTCCACAAGACCCGCAACTTCGCACGCTTTATGGGCTACTTGGACAAATAATTTATTCAGACCATAAGAAAACATACCGTCTAAACATCGACCTATACTGTCATCATTAAAATCTGATGCCACATACTGTGCGCCCAATAAATGCTCTACTGGGCATTGCTCAAAAAATGAGGGCGTAATATAAAGGGCATGCTGACTAAATCCCATTGAATTGAGTATCAAGGCTTTAATCATCGTGCCTATACTCACTTTGCGGTCACTCGGTATCAGTCTATCTATTTCTTCTACTATTCCTAACTCATCTATAATGCCCGATACGATACCCAAATGGTCAAGATTTTTAACCTTTATTCCTTGTTCTAATTTTTCCATTTAGCTAAAATGTTATTTTAGCTTTTTTGTTCATGGGGTGCGGAATGTCGGTTTTATCACTCTAAAACCAAATTTCAAAGCCCTTTTACTGACATCCCACCATCCACAGCAATATTCTGCCCCGTAATATAAGAAGCCTTATTCATCGCCAA
>JANMJN010000766.1:0-2447 GCA_031371355.1 Saprospiraceae bacterium | reverse complement strand
TGTTCTTTACCACTCACAAAAACCCCTTTTTGGGCATCAAAAAGAAGCTTTTTTGCGGCTTCAGTCATTTTTTTAATCAAATCGGGCAACTCAGAAACTTCCTTTTCTTTGCCTAAAAGCTTTGCCAATTCCAGCGTTTTGCGAAGGGACATGATGATAATGCCTTGAATCGCTGCTTGTTTATCCAAATCATCTTTCCAATCAACGAATAGCCACCAACCACTTTTTGCCGCCGCCGTATAATCAAAAAGCCCATTTTCTAATAAAAACTTTTTAGGATTATCCAATTGCTTTTTAGCGACAACCCAAAGCTCTGAAACGGTAACTTTATCGTTGGTCGCTTTTACATAATCCAAAAGCAACGGATTATAGAGCAACGAATACTCAAACAAAAAAGGCGCACCTTGTTGATTATGCGGTTTTGGTCGTTCAAAAACATTGGATGGCAAATACCCCCCCTCAGTACACAACGACGCTAAAAGGTACAAACACCTTTTGGTGAGGTTGTAATTCTTAAAAGAATAATTATTAGCCATTGATTGCAAATACAAATCGCCAATCCACAAGCGCCGGTCGCGTTTAGGTCCATCTTCAAAGACTGTTTGCATACATTCTTTGAGCGTATTTGCTGCGATTTTATCTATTTTCGTTACAATTCCGGACGTTTTCAAAGAAAGATTGGGCAATATTGCTGAACCCGAAGTTGTCGCTTTACAATAAGAATCTGCAATTTTAAAATCAAAATAAGCCGATGATCCCAACAATTCAATTTTAACATACCGAAATGCGAGGCGACGCGGAATCGTTACTACCGCAGGCATATCTGAAACGGTAACGATTTCGTCCTGCAACCACGCCCGACTCATGGCTTGACTGTAAGGGTCAAAAGGCGTATTAATTTCAGCAGGTACTTCGCCAAATGTCAACTTAAACCGGGTCGGTGCATCTGCCACACCTCTAATTTCTGCCAGTTTAAAGCTAAAATAACCGGTCAAATGTTCTCCAAAATCAAGTATGACACCCGATTGTTTTTTAAACGATTTAGAAAAAACACTATCAACCGCATACGTTTTCTCTATTTTCCAGCCTTGAAAAGCCTTTTCGTCCTTCATCATCGTGACGGCTCGAAGCGGTTTTTTTGTCGTTTCGATTAATTTAGGTTTAAATGCCGCCGCTTTTGTCGCCCATATTTTACGTTCTTTCTGAAAAAAGTCCTGTGCAACAACTTGATTGATGACACCTAAAAAAAGGATAAAGTAAAATAGACGGTACATATTGTTTATGTTTTAGCTAAATTATTTTAAAAACTACCGCAAAAAGCCCATTGCCACACCACCATCTACATTCAAGGCATTACCTGTTGATTTATTCAGCAAGCCGCCTACCAATGCAAAAGTCGCATTTGCAATATCATCAGGTAAAATAATTTCATTCAAAAGCGTCCGTTTGGCATAATAAGCAGGCAATTCCTCCACTTTTATGCCGTAGGCTTTTGCACGACCTTCTGCCCAACCGCCTGCCCAAATATTGGAATCTGCGATAACGGCATCTGGATTAACCATGTTCACACGTATTTTATCTGCACCTAATTCGGCTGCCAAAAGGCGTGTACCATGGGCTTGTGCTGCTTTTGCAGAACCATAAGCGAGGTTGTTTGGACCTGAAACAACGGCATTTTTTGAGACAATATTGACAATATCACCACCAAAACCTTGTTTACGCATCACCTCTACGCTTTCACGACTGACGAGGAATTGACCTTTTACCAATATATCATACACCTTATCCCAATCTGCAATGGTATGTTCGGTCACTGGTTTTGACAAACTGATACCTGCATTGTTGACCACAATATCCACGCCGCCAAAAGCCAAACAAGCATTTGCCAAAGCGTCTTCAATAGAGTTTGAATTTGTTACATCGAGTAGCGTTGTTGCAACGGCATCTTTACCAAAAGTCTTGATAAATTCTAATTTTGCACCTTCCAAACGCTCTGTATTGATGTCGTTTAGTATCACACAAGCGCCTTCCGAAGCCATTTTTTTAGCAATAGCTTTGCCAATGCCACCCGCGCTGCCCGTTACCAAAGCCACACGACCAGAAAGCGGTTTTGGCTTAGGCATCCGTTGCAATTTCGCTTCTTCTAACAACCAATATTCGATATCAAAAGCCTCTTGACGTGGCAAAGACGTATATTCTGAAATGGCTTCCGCGCCACGCATAACATTTATCGCATTGATATAATACTCTGAGGCTAAACGTGCCATCGTTTTGTCTTTGGCAAAAGTGAACATACCAACGCCTGCGCAAAGTATGACAACTGGATTTGGGTCACGCATCGCTGGCGAATTTGAATGCTTACACGTTTCATAATATTGGCGGTAGCCATCACGATATGCTTCAAAAACACTGTCTAAATATCCTTTTTCATCCAATTTTGACGGATC
>JANMJN010000763.1:0-3717 GCA_031371355.1 Saprospiraceae bacterium | reverse complement strand
GTCGGGTTGATGAAAGGTGTGCATAAATTGGATGAATTCAGCGAGGACATTGGCAGGATTAATACCATTCGCAGGTTGCGAAGCATGGCAGTTTTTGCCAATAAACGCAACATTAAAGCTTTCTACTGAGGGGGTGAAAATTCCCGCTTTGCACAAAACCGCACCCAAGGAGAAGGACGGCAAATTGTGATAAGCAAAAGCATAATCAATAGAGAATGGGTGAAAAATACCCGATTCAATTGCCGCCTTTGCACCCGCACCCGTTTCTTCTGCCGATTGAAAAAACAATAAAACCTTTCCTTTACGGTGGGGCTGTTGCATTAATTTTTGAGCAAAAGCCAATAACGTCGCACTGTGTCCATCATGTCCACATTTGTGAGATACGCCGTTTATTGTTGACCGATATTCAAACATATTGGCTTCTTGAATCGGCAAAGCATCGAGCTCACAACGAAAAAGTAAGGTTTTACCTGCTTGTTGTCCATCTATTTCTGCTAAAATGGAATGCTGCGAAAAGCCTGTATGAATCTTCGAAACACCTATTTTATGCAGTTGTTCGACGATGAAAGCCGAAGTCCATGATTCCTGACCTGATAATTCAGGGTGTGTATGCAGTTGGTGCCTTAGCTGAATCGTATTTAACATGAAGCGAGTTTTATGATTTTTAGAAAAAAATGAACACCTTTGCCCTATGGCAAAAAAACAAAAATATTATGTTGTTTGGGCAGGTGTTAAGCCCGGTATCTATCCCGATTGGGGCGATGCCAAAGCGCAGATTGATGGTTTTGAAGGCGCAAAATACAAATCCTTTGAAACTCGGGACGAAGCAGAGAAAGCATTTCGCAGTTCTTATACGAAGTATTACAATTTTACTAAAAAAACAGACCCCTCAGTATCACAAGGTACTGGAACCAAACCGGCGGGTCGTCAAAGCATTATACAGGACAGTATTTGCGTGGATGCGGCTTGTTCCGGCAATCCAGGGCTGATGGAATATCGCGGCGTTTATACTAAAACCCGAGACCAAATCTTTCATCAAGGACCTTTCCGTCAAGGCACGAATAATATTGGTGAGTTTCTCGCGCTCGTGCATGGGTTAGCGTTTTTGAAGCGCGAAGGCAAGCACAATATGCCCATTTACAGCGATTCGATGACGGCTATTGCTTGGGTGCGCAATAAAAAAGCGAAAACCAATTTGAAAGAAACACCCGTCAACGAACCGATTTTCGACCTCATCGAACGTGCTGAAACGTGGCTCAAAAACAATACTTACGCCAATCCGATTATCAAATGGGAAACTGAGATTTGGGGTGAGATTCCTGCGGACTTTGGACGAAAAGGGTAGGGGATATTTTTATGTTCATTTATCGAAACAGAATTGAGTTTGGATAATTTTCCAACTCCTGAACAACTTTGGGAAAAATATAAAAAATTCAAAGGCATCGTCACACCTGCTGCTGAAAAAATGGCAGCGCAAGACTATTATTTTGATGGTTCAAACCGCAAGCCGCGTTATTATCAACAAATTGCGGTCAATAGAACAGTGGAAGCGATTGCAAAAGGACAGGATAGAATATTGCTTGTCATGGCAACAGGTACAGGCAAAACTTATACGGCATTTCAAATCATTCACAGGCTTTGGAAATGTGGCGCGAAGAAACGGATTTTGTTTCTTGCTGACCGCAATGCCTTGATTGACCAAACCAAACGCGGCGATTTTAAATTTTTTAAAGACAAAATGACGGTTGTTAAAAACCGACAAATTGACAAAAGTTATGAAATCTATTTGGCTTTGTATCAAGGTTTGTCGGGTAGCGACGAAGAAGCCAATGCCTATAAACAGTTTTCGCCCGATTTCTTTGATTTGATTGTGATTGACGAATGTCACAGAGGCAGCGCGAAAGAGGACAGTTCTTGGCGCGAGATTTTGACATATTTCAAGAAAGCAACGCATATTGGTTTGACGGCTACGCCAAAAGAAACCAAACAAACGAGTAATACCGACTATTTCGGCGAACCGATTTACACATATTCTTTGAAGCAAGGGATTGACGATGGTTTTTTGGCACCTTATCGCGTCATTCGCATCGCTTTGAATGTCGATACTGAGGGGTGGCGACCTGAAAAAAACAAAACAGATAAAGACGGTCAAATCGTCGAAGACCGCATTTACAACCGAAAAGATTTTGACCGCACGCTTGTGATCGATGAACGCACAGATATGGTTGCTCAAAAGTTAACAGAGTTTCTGAAAGGTTATGACCGCTTTGCTAAAACCATTGTTTTTTGCTCGGATATTGACCACGCAGAACGGATGCGTTCCGCTTTAGCAAAACACAATGCCGATTTGGTTTCTGCCAACTCTCAATACATTATGCAGATTACGGGCGACAATGAAGAAGGCAAAAGGGCTTTATATCCTTTCACAAATCCCGAAGATCAGTATCCCGTCATTGCCACGACTTCTGAATTGATGACGACAGGCGTTGATGCGACAACTTGTAAAGTCATCGTTTTAGATGCCAATATCAATTCGATGACCAAATTCAAGCAAATCATCGGACGTGGCACGCGCATTAATGAAGAGTTTGGCAAAATGTTTTTCACCATTTTGGATTTTAGAAATGCCACCGATTTATTTGCCGACAAAAACTTTGATGGTGACCCGATTCGCATAAAACCTGTTACAGAAGAAACGGATTTGAGCCATATCATTGATGAAGAAGAAACCGATACCTCGCCGATTGTTGACGAAGTGTCGGGCGAAGACATTACGATTGTCCCCCCCTCAGTACGTTATCCCGAAATACCCGATACAATAGGCGGCGCAAGCGAACCACGCAAAAAAGTATATGTCAATGGCGTGGATGTTTCTGTTTTGGTTAGCCGCGAATTGTATTTTGACCAACAAGGCAAACCGATTACAACGAGTTTGAAAGACCATACAAAAGGGATTATCAAAGAGCAATTTGCATCGCTCGACGCATTTTTGACTAAATGGAACACCACCGAACGCAAAGAAGCGATTATTGCCGAATTACAAGAACAAGGCATTTTGATTGAGGCTTTGTACGAAGCCGTTGATAAAGAAGTGGATTTATTTGACTTAATTTGCCACGTCGCTTACGACCAAAAGCCTTTAACCCGAAAAGAAAGGGCTAATAATGTCAAAAAACGCAATTATTTCACCAAATACGGCGAACAAACGCGTAAAGTCTTAGAAGTTCTATTGGATAAATACGCCGACGAAGGCATTACAAATATTGAAAGCATAGATGTTCTGCGCGTACACCCTTTGACGGATTTTGGTTCGCCGATGGAAATTATTAATGAGTTTGGCAACAAAGCAAAGTATTTGGAAGCGGTGAGAGAATTGGAAAATGAATTGTATAAAATAGCGTAAAAAAATCCCGAAGGGATAGGGTGTTCAAAAACAAGGGAAAAAAGTGCTGCCATTTTTAATATTTTTTTGATTTTAAAAACCGTTGTAAAGCATTGTCTTTCAATTATTTATAACGATTGAAATGCATCAAAAAAGAGCAGCATAAAGATTCCTTGTTTTTGAACACCCTATCCCGAAGGGATTCAACACGAATAGATAAATAAAAAGTATGCCCCCTAACTCCGAAGGAGTTCAACACGAATAGATAAATAAAAAGTATGCCCCCTAACTCCGAAGGAGTTCAACATGAATAATTATGTTTGTGGTTATTTATT
>JANMJN010000740.1:0-5914 GCA_031371355.1 Saprospiraceae bacterium | reverse complement strand
CTCACGCGTGGAAAAATCTTCCTCACACTCGACAAGCTCGGCTTCGACGCGCGCGAGGAGAACGCCATCCGCGAAGTCGTGCTCAAGCCGCACGGCATCATGCTTGTCACGGGGCCGACCGGCGCGGGCAAATCGACTTCGCTTTACGCCTTCCTCAGCTCCATCAACTCGGTCACGAAGCGTATCATCACGATTGAAGAGCCGGTCGAGTATGAGCTCAAGGGCATCAACCAGATTCCCGTGCGGGCAGACATCGGGCTGACGTTTGCGATGGGCTTGCGGCACATCCTCCGTCAGGACCCGAACGTGGTGATGATCGGGGAAATTCGTGATCTGGAAACCGCCGAGATCGCCATCCGCGCCTCGCTCACCGGTCACTTGGTCTTCTCCACGCTTCACACCAACGACGCGCTTTATGAAGACCATCCTGTGTGTTTCAACAGCAAAGATTTGGGCATCTCGAGTGCTTATGATATGCGGATTTATGCTTATTGGGATGTATTTGCTGGTGCTTTTGGCAATACCTATGGTTGTCATGATGTTTGGCAGTTTTATTCACCGCAACGCAAAAGCGTAAATGGTGCCAATATTTCGTGGACTGATGCCGTCAATCTACCTGCTGCCAATCAAGTCAAATATCTACGCAAATTGATAGAATCCCGTCCGATGCTCGACCGTGTGCCTGACCAAACGCTTGTCACTACCCCCCTCCCTATTTATGACCATATCCAAGCAACACGCGGTAAAGATTATGCCTTTGTTTACTCCACAAAAGGCAAATCGTTTACCGTGAATATGGGCAAAATAACAGGCGCAAAGGTCGTTGCCACTTGGTTTGACCCACGAAATGGTAAAACCAAAGACATCGGCACTTTTGAGAACACAGGACAACAAACATTTACGCCTCCTACTGAGGGGTATGGTCAAGACTGGGTTTTGATATTGGATGATGTTAGTAAGCGTTATGCAAAACCATAAATGTTAGGATTTAAAAAGGTGTATAACGGGGTGTCAGTAGCAGTGGTTATCGTTCTCCAAACATCTTTTTGTTTAACAGTTTTAAAAAAAAGATTAAACAGAAAGACAAATATATTAGATTCTTGGTGTTAGAGTCTTTGTTGAAATCAAATACAACATAGTAGCAAAATTTCTTGATGCTATTCACACACATTTCTAACACTTAAATCTTAAAAAAGGTATATGAGACCGAACGAAATTGTTTTAAACGACATGTTCATTGACGATGATGTTTTAACTTTCACAGATGACGAAATAGGTGATGACCACATTATGACTTCCGTGGAAACCCCTATGCACAACGAGGCTTTTGACCTGACAGATAATGAAAAAATGCACAAAATCGCTTATCATTTTAGAGAAATCATGCACACTTTAGGGCTTGACTTGACGGATGACAGCTTAAAAGGCACTCCGAACCGCGTCGCTAAGATGTATGTGAAAGAGATTTTTAGCGGATTAAACCCCGATAACAAACCTAAAATTGCTTTGTTCGACAATAAATATCAGTACAATGATATGCTTGTTGAAAAGGACATTACGTTTTTCTCAAATTGTGAACATCATTTTGTACCGATTATTGGCAAAGCACACATTGCTTATATGTCGAATGGCAAAGTGATTGGTTTATCAAAATTGAACCGCATCGTTCAGTATTATGCTAAACGTCCACAGGTTCAAGAACGTTTGACGATGCAAATTGCAAAGGAATTGCGTACTGCACTCGGTACAGAAGACGTGGCGGTTGTGATTGATGCCAAACACTTATGTGTTTCTTCACGAGGCGTGCAAGATGTGAACAGCAGTACCGTTACCGCTTTTTATGGTGGCAAATTCAAAGACGAAGCCCGCAAAAGTGAGTTTTTGAAGTACTTGCAATTGTCGGCTGATTGAAGTTCAAAAACATTCATTTAAATATAGAAACCTTTGTGAAAC
The DNA here is from genome assembly GCA_031371355.1 of Saprospiraceae bacterium. GTDB lineage: Bacteria > Bacteroidota > Bacteroidia > Chitinophagales > Saprospiraceae > JAAFJT01. Next base: position 3,961 of record JANMJN010000740.1, on the reverse strand, counting down.
AGCTGTTTTGCAAGGGTTTTCTGTTTTTATACTGAGGGGGGGTTAGTACAAATTCAAAACATAATTTGTACTCCGACCACCCGAAGATTCTTTAATCAATATATTTTTATTTAATAAATCCTGGATATCACGCAAAGCGGTATCATTTGAACACTTCGCCATTTTTGCCCATTTCGACGATGTTAACTTGCCTTCAAAATGTCCTAATAGTTTGTTAATCACCCCTATTTGACGTTCATTGAGAATGGTTTTGGCATGTTTTTCCCAAAATTTTGCTTTTGCTAAAACACTTGCGAGTGTTTCTTCTGCTCTTTTCAAGGCTGTGGACAGACATTCTAAAAACCATATCAACCATTCGCTTATGTCCAAAGATCCCTTTTGTGTTTTTTCAAGAATGGTATAATATCCCTTACGTTGTCGCTCAATTTCGGCAGACATACTGTAAAAACGTTGCGGACTGCCTTCTGCCTTTGCCAATTGCATATCGGTAATCGCTCGTGCCATGCGACCATTGCCATCGTCAAAAGGGTGAATGGTGATGAACCATAAATGGGCAATCGCTGCTTTCAGTACTGGGTCAAGTCCTTGTTCAGCATTAAACCAAGAGATAAACTTTTCCATTTCTGTCGTCAATAGAACGGCATCAGGTGCTTGAAAATGAACGGATTCTCTACCAATTGCGCCAGAAATCACTTGCATAGGACCTTTTTCATCATTTCGCCATTGACCAACCGTAATTCTAAATGCACCACTTCTACCTGTTGGAAACAAGGCTGCGTGCCAATCAAAAAGCCTTTCTGCGGTCAACTCATTTTGATAATTTTGTGTCGCATCGAGCATCATCTCAACAATGCCTTCAACATATCTATCGGCAGGGATTAGACCAAAAATATTCATACCTAAATGCCGCGCAATAGAAGACCGCACTTGTTCGGGTTGGAGAAACGCACCCTCAATTTCCCATGACTTTAATACATCTAAGGTTAAATTTTCTAACATCGCCTCTTGTTTCATATCAAAACCCAATGACCACATCTGACCAATGAGTGTGCCTTGTTGATTTCTGACAAGGGACAGTTTTGGTAGCAACAAGCTACTGTCCCAAGTAAATGTTGCCCAATCTTTATGTTGATGTATATAACGACTCATATGGGAATGATGAATGATGAGTAATAAATGATGAATTTTTATGCCTTGGCTCGAAGTCCAGATACCCTTTGTTTGACTACTTTAAATGGTAAAAATACAAATTGCGGTGAATAAGAAGTCTATTCGCCGCATAATTTGCGGCGAATAGACTTCTTATTCACCGCACATATCTAAACCAAGCTATACAAAGAGAAAAGAAGTAGGGTAAAAGCAGCTTTATGACTAAAAAACACAGAAATCAAGAAATATACTGAGGGGGTATTTTATATTTACAAAAAAATTAAAAATGATGAAAATGAGACATTTTTTATTGATAACACTCTCAATCAACTTCTTGATGATGGCTGGATATGGTCAATCGTTTAACAATTTCCCTGTGTCAACTCAAAAACCACCTTTACATGGCAAACATTGGATGGCAGTGACGGGTAAACCTCTTTCCGCAACCGCAGGAGCGATGATTTTTGCCAAAGGCGGCAATGCGATTGATGCAGGTTGTGGTATGTTAGCCGCTTGCTGTACGATGTGGGATGTATTGAGCTGGGGTGGCGAAACACAAGCTTTGATTTATAATCCAAAAACAAAGAAAGTCATCGCCATCAATGCTTTGGGTGTTGCCCCAACAGGTGCAACGGCAGAATTCTTTAAAGGAAAAGGCATGAACTATCCACCTGATTTTGGTCCATTAGCGGCTGTTACGCCAGGCACACCAGGTGGTTTGATGACGATGTTGGCAGAATATGGTACAATGAGTTTGAAAGAAGTCCTCGCCCCAGCGATGCAAATGGCAGAAGGTTATCCGATTGAAGCACAAACGGCAAACTCAATTGAACGTGGAAAAGATGAAATCAAAAAATGGCCCTATTCAAAGAAGGTTTTTCTACCTCATTTAGGCGATAAACGCGAAGCACCGGATGCAGGTGAAATCTTTGTTCAAAAAGACCTTTTGGTCACTTTACAAAAATTGGTCAATGCCGAACAAGACGCTTTGAAAAAAGGAAAATCGAGGAAAGAAGCGATTTATGCCGCTTATGACTTGTTTTACAAAGGCGAAATTGCCAAAGAGTTCTCTCGTGGTTGCCGTGAACAAGGCGGTTTAATCACAGAACAAGACTTAGCGACTTGGAAAGTGAAAATAGAAGAACCCATGATGACCAACTACAAAGGCATTGATGTTTATAAATTGCAACAATGGACGCAAGGACCTGTGATGTTACAGACTTTGAATATCCTTGAAAACTTTGATTTAAAAGCGATGGGTTATAACTCGACACGTTATATACATACGCTGTATCAAGCGATGAATTTGGCGTTTGCCGACCGTGATTTCTATTATGGTGACCCTGCTTTTGCCAATAATCAACAACCAATGAAAGGTTTATTGTCAAAAGAATACGCCAAAGAGCGCAGCAAATTGATTAATCCTGACAGAAACGATGCAAAAGCAGCACCGGGCGACCCCTACCCTTTTGAAGGAAAAATCAATCCATTTACAGATGTCTTGAAAAATTGGGGCAATGCAAGTGTTGAACCCAAAGCAAACACACCCCTCAGTAATCCGTTCTTAGAAGAGTTTACCGCAGGTACAACATCGGTTGAAGCGGCTGATGAAGAAGGTTGGGTGATTTCGATTACACCAAGTGGTGGTTGGGTACCTGCTTGCATTGCTGGCAATACAGGTGTGGGCATGAGCCAAAGGATGCAATCGTTTGTGACTGACTCCAAAGAAAGTCCTTTCAATGTGGTTGAGCCAGGCAAACGTCCACGTGTAACTTTAACACCGAGCCTCGCGATGAAAGATGGCAAACCTTTTTTGTCGTTTGCAAAACAAGCGGGTGATGAACAAGACCAATTGCTGATGCAGTTTTTCCTTAATATGGTTGAGTTCAATATGACTGTTCAAGAATCTTGTGAAGCACCGAGTTTCAAGACGTATCAAATGTATTCGAGCTTCGGAAAACATGATAAAGCGATTGGTGGACTGACTTTGAACGAACAAACGCCGCCTTATGTCCGCAAAGATTTGAGCCGTATGGGTTATAAACTCAACTATCAAGAACGCACAAGTGGACCCATCAATGCCATTTATTTTGATTGGAAACACGGCAGTCTCTGGGGTGGTTCGAGCAATCATGGTGAGGATTATGGTATTGGGTGGTAATTACGGCTAGATTTACGAAATCTTTAAGACTTAAAGATTTCGTAAATCTAAATACCATCGCAAATTGTTTAGGCAAAATCTTTGACAATGAGATTAAAAGCGTTTATTTTTGACAAAAATTAAGCATTAAATGACTGAAACAGCGATACAACAAGTGACACCTGAAGATGTCAAACAAGCAATTCTTACTTTAATTAGAGAGAATAATGCTGAACTTAAAGCCATTTTACGGGAGATACCAATACCCGCTAAAATAAAGGATTCGGCTAAGCGTAAAAAGAAAAAAAGTAAGGATTCAAAATCTAAGGACAGGAGCATTACGATTATCGAAGGCTCTCGAATACCTTATAGTGAAATGCCTTTTTGGAAGGCAAATCCGCATTTGAAGTCGCTTGTTTTAACGAAAAAAAACCATCGGCCAGCCAAAGGCGATTTTGCAACAGCTATGAAACAGGCTCAAGAAGTATTTAGCGACCTTGACGTAACAGATGAAGAATGGCTAATGCAAATTTTAGATTAAAAAAAACAACACTATGAACTACTTATGGGATACGAATATACTACTATATTTATTGAGAAAACCTGAATTACTTGACGCTATCAAACTCAAATATGGAATAGATGATACATTAAGTAGAGTCTTTATTTCGG
>JANMJN010000736.1:0-2293 GCA_031371355.1 Saprospiraceae bacterium | reverse complement strand
TTTCGACCATAAACGTGGATTCGCCGCTTGAGATATTATCACTGGCACCGACGCGTGTAAAAACTTTGTCCAAAATCCCCAAATGCACAGACGCTGCGGGGACATAACTACCCATTTGTGCCATCAAACATATCAATGCTGTCTGTCGCAACAAGGCAGACTTACCCGCCATATTGGGTCCCGTAATCATCAGAATCTGTTGGTCGTCTGGGTCGAGGAAAACATCGTTGGGTACGTAAGTGTCCCCAATCGGTAATTGCTGTTCGATGACAGGATGACGACCTTGCTTGATGTCAATGGTGAATGGTGCTGCTTCGTACCTCGCAGTTGAGTTGTGAATGGTGAATGGTGAATCTTCGTTGTTCGGTGTTTGGTCTTCACTTTTCACTTTTATCTGTTCACTTTTCACTTTTATCTGTTCACTTTTCACTTTTATCTGTTCACTTTTCACTGATACCCCCTCAGTAAAAGTGGGTTTTGAATAGTTGTTTTTAACAGCGATGTCTGCAAAACTTCGCAGACAATCAATGATGCCTATGACGCTGGCATTGTGTTGAATGGGCTGAACAGAATCTAAAATGGAGCCGACCAATTGTTGAAACAGCATTTCTTCAATGGCTGTCATACGTTCTTCGGCAGTGAGAATCTTTTCTTCCAATACTTTCAGCTCAGGCGTGATATAACGTTCAGCATTGGCAAGCGTTTGTTTTCGAATCCAATTGTCTGGTACGCCCATGTGTTTGTATTTGGCAGTCACTTCGAGGTAATAGCCAAAAACAGAATTGAAACCTATCTTTAAACTGGTGATGCCCGTCTTTTCACTTTCTTTTGTTTGAATATCAATCAACAATTGTTGGGCATTGCGAATGACGTGGCGCAATTCGTCCAATTCTTCATGTGCACCATCGGCAATTGCCCCACCCTTTTGAATGTTGACAGGCGGTTCAGGCACTAAAACCTTTTCTATTTCGTCTCGGATGACTTTGCATGGATTGAGTCCGTCACCTAATTTTTTCAAATACGGATTTGCCCCCCTCAGTATCAAAGCCATCGGTTCGATGGTTGCAAGCGAGCGAGCGAGTTGCCGCACTTCACGCGGGTTAATCTTTCCCAAAGGGACTTTAGAGATGAGTCTTTCTAAATCACCTATTTGTCGAATCAATGTTTCTAATTCTAATTTAAAATGCGCATGATTGATCAGAAAATCAACGGAATCCAAACGTTGTTCAATCAAAACAGGCGATTTCAAAGGCAGAACAACCCATTTTCTCATCAACCGTGCGCCCATCGGTGAGATGGTTTTATCCAAGACATCTAAAAGAGAACGTCCACTTTCATGAGTCGCATGAATCAGTTCCAGATTGCGAATGGTGAAACGGTCAAGCCAAACATATTTATCGGGCAACAACCGCGCAATGTGGTTGATGTGTTTGAGGTTGGTATTTTCAGTTGTAGCCAAGTAGTGCAACGCCGCACCTGCTGCTGTTTGCGCCAGATGCATATCTTCAATGCCAAATCCTTTTAAGGTCTGTGTGCCAAAATGTTGTAACAGTTTTTCTCTGCCATAGTCTTGTTGAAAAACCCATTCATCGAGGGCAAACGTGTAGTATTTATCATTGAAACGCTCTTGAAAATCTTTGGCTTGACCTTTTTGGAACAAAATTTCTGCTGGTTGAAAGGTTTGAAACACCTTATCGACATACGCCCAATCCCCCTCAGTAACGAGGAACTCTCCAGTAGAAATATCTAAGAAAGCAATGCCGACTTCATTCTTCGACACTGCCAAAGCAGCTAAGTAGTTGTTGCGCCCTTGGTCTAATAATTTATCATCGGACGTGACACCGGGCGTAATGACCTCTACAACGCCCCGCCGCACGACTCTTCCAGGCACAGGTTTCTCCAATTGTTCACAAATAGCGACCCGATAACCTGCACGAACAAGCTTTGGTAGATAATTGTCAACGGAATGGTGTGGAAAACCCGCTAATTCGACATCCGTCCCGCCATTGTTACGCGCTGTTAAAACAATCCCCAAAACTTGTGAAGCGATAATGGCATCTCCCCCAAAGGTCTCATAGAAATCACCGATGCGAAAGAGTAAAATAGTGTCTGGATATTTGGCTTTTGATTCAAAGTATTGGCGCATCAACGGTGTCACGTTGTCGTCGCCGTTTTTTTTGTTGGGTTTGCTGCCTGCTTTTGGCGGTCTTGCCATAGTTGTTGGATGTTTTTCAATTAATAAAGCGTTAATAGTGGGCAAAATTAGTTTTTTTGAACGCTGATTGGACGGATT
>JANMJN010000659.1:0-3549 GCA_031371355.1 Saprospiraceae bacterium | reverse complement strand
AACAAACAACCCAAGCCCGTCAATCATGATAAAAAACGAGACCTTACAAAAATATCAAACAAAGTTTCAAAAGTTAAGACAAGGCAACACCGCTTATGGTAAAGCACCCCACAAACCTGTTTTATTGTTAGCGGTCATGAACCAAATGGAAAAAGGGCATATCAAGGACAATCACATCTATCTGACACCCGATTTAGTCGCTGAATTCATAGAAACATTTAGGCTTTTGGTGAGTACGGGCAATCGTCCTGAATTTACTTTGCCTTTTTATCATTTGACAAACGAAGGATTCTGGTATTTGCAACCCAAAAGCGACCAAATACTGAGGGGGTACGTGAAGAGCATCAATGTCTTGAATGAACTTATTGATTATGCTTTCTTAGATGAATCATTGTTTGCCTTGATGCAAAATCCTGAGACAAGACAGATTTTGAAACACACTTTATTGAATACCTATTTCCCTCTTACAAAAGCTCTTTATCTGTTGGCACAACCCACTACTGATGCTTATATCCACAATCTCGAAAATTACATCTTAAACGAACCGAGTGGGACGTATCAAACACCCCCCTCAGTAAAAGATGAAGACGAGCAATTTGTACGCGGCAGCCTTTTTAAAAAGTGGATTCCGAAACTCTATAACAATACGTGTAGCATTACACGTATGCGCGTTACTTCTACTCATGGTTATCAATTGATAGATGCGTGCCACATCAAACCCATCAGTATTTCCAATGACGATACCGTTTCCAATGGTTTTGCTTTATGCCCAAATCTCCATCGCGCTTTTGATAGAGGCATTATTGGCATTGATGAAAAATATCGTGTCATCGTGTCTCGGCATATCAGAGAGGAAGAAACCATGTCATACAGTTTGAAAGCCTTAGCTGGCACTCAATTGTATTTGCCGATGCCTGAAACACATTTTCCGAAGGTTGAGCATTTTTTGTGGCATTTGGGGGAGCGGTTTGAGAAATAGATCTTGAAAAAATAAATTGACAATATTTATTTAGAAGTAACTAATTGATTATCAATGCTTATTATAAACGATTAAACACTTTGATACCATCATTAAGAATTAGTTACTTAATTTTTAACGACAGCATCAAAGTGTTTAATCGTTTATATTTCTCTGATTCCTGAAAACTTTAAATATTCGTAAGTGCTATCATAGTTTTTACTCGGTCTGGTATGATCTGTATCTGAACCCTCTGGAATGAAAATAATTAAGCCTTCTCTTCCTCTCGTCAAAAGGACTCTATACTTATTTTTGATAAACTGTTTTTTTTCATCTTTCCTTTCAAGTTGCCATTTTGTTCCTTTAAAACTATGGTATGACCAACCATTTTCTTCTTTTCTAAAATCATCACCCCAACAAAGTCCGACCCAATCAAGCTCTAAACCTTGAACTGCAAATTCGGTTGCAGGCAATTCTAAAAAGCTGGATGAACGAACATCATTACGTGGATTCAAAAACCAATTGGCAACATCTATTTCAACAGTAACATCAAGCCCTAGAGGTCTTAATCGTCTTGCACCTGAGCTTGCTACTAAACCTGTACGTCTATGACCACGATTCTTATTCCTTAGAAATTGTTTTGCCGTTTCTAAGTTACGAGTTAAGAAAATTGGATAATCATTTAAATGTTTTTCTAAAAGTTCTTTTGCTTCGATTGGTTCATCTTCCAAAATTGCAACTACCCATTCAGATAGTTTTTCTGCTTTGTAAGAACGAATAGAAACTTTTAGATGTAATTCTGATAATTCTGTAATTGATAAACTTGGAGGTGCTGTTTCAAAAAGTTTGTAATTATTAATGTTTGATTTACCCTCTTTTAGTTCTGGAGATATGTAAATTTTCCAATGAGGAAATTTCTCATTAATTGTTTTACCCCATTCCGCTAAACCTGCTTCACCTGTATTAATTTCTTGTCCACTACCTATTAATGCAACGATAACAGCCCAACCATCATTCCTATCCATAATAGAAAATAACATTTCCGCTTCAGAAAAATCTCTATCAAATTTTCGTTTTGAATGTTCCGCGTTCCATGCTCTTTGAGCTTCGTCAAATAAGATGATTTTATCATCTGGAATTTGGTCATTCTGATGATAAAAATCTAAAAACTGATGAACGTTCTGTACAAATGCAATTTCTCTTCTAGATTTTGCAATCGGTGTATCCGTTCTTTTTGCATGATCTCTTGCTAAAGCTTCTGTAAGAACTTTTACAAGCGGACCATTCCCTGAAAGAAAAACTCCTTTACCCGAATTATTTTCAACACTGTGAACGATATTCAGACCGGCTAATGTTTTACCTGCACCAGGCACACCCGTAATAAAGCATATTATTTTCTCTTCGTTTATTTGAGCTTGATTAATTGCGTTTAAAATAGCATTAGTTGTATCAGTTAAATTCTCTGAACCTGCATGAGACCTTGAAATTTCTCTGACACTTTGTCCAGAAAATAAATGTTGAGCGGCTTCAATAATTGTTGGAGTAGGTAAATATGCACTATTGTTCCAATCTTTTAAATCGATTATATCATCTGTTTTATTTGTAAAATATCCAAATGCTTGTTTGACGACAAGGTGAAGATTTTTCTTGTTTGCAAATAAAGTCGATTTCACAAAATCTTCATTATCATAGAAGTTATTTGATTTTTCTAAGGCATCAGAAGCCCAAACAATCGGAATGATTGACTTTGTTGCAGAGTGTTTATGAAAATCTCGAATATCTAGTGAATAATCCTCTACTTGGTTGATAGCATCCGGCGTATATTTTGTTTCCTTATCTTTGAATTCAACTATGAAGATTAAATCTTTTGCAAGAATCACAATATCAATACGTTTTGCTCTCCGAGGGATTGGATATTCAAGTATTATTTGCCAGTCAGTTGGAAGATAGCATAGATTGTCTTTAAGAAAGGTAATTTGATGATTCCAAGAATCTCGTTGCTGCTTTAATAATTGGTGGTTGGTAACTCCAGTAGAAAGTTTTCCATTTACTTTGTCATTATCATCTTGTAAAAAGCCCTTAAAATCATTTTGATATTTGCCTGGCATAGATTCGTTTTTAAAAAGTGTTGCTTATTTAGCAACCATATCAAACTGATTTATATACAACATGTTACATAAATGCTATTTATATTTTTAACATATTTTTCAAAACAAAGAGCCTACTGGCACAAACAGTGTCGTTCGTCAGCCTTTCCTCCTCCGAAGGTAATTTTTGAACGAAGGAGTCCTATGAACAAAGGCGCAACAGACTATTTAGCACGTCTTCCGACGTGAAAAACCCATCTTAAAAGCAAACAGCAAAGACACCCCTCAGTAAAAAGCGCATCAAACGGCATTAGGCAAAAGAAAAGCCTAATGCCGTTTAATATTTAGCGTAAAAAAGATAGATTTACGAGAAAACTGAATAGGAAAAGAACAAAGGAATAAATCATTGAAATAATATAGCTTTGCTCATTCTTAATGAATTCAACTGTATTAAAATGTCAAATATCTTTACCCAACCACAATATACTCATTTCATCACGGATG
>JANMJN010000654.1:0-3145 GCA_031371355.1 Saprospiraceae bacterium | reverse complement strand
ACCCTTGTCTTATTTAGGCGTAATCTAAAAAACAGTAGTACATTACTCAAAAGCGCAAATCCAGACTTACAAGTCGGTCATATTTTTGACCGAGAATTTGATGATGATGCGAATTTTGAGTACATTAATAGTGAATTAAAGGATGTTTTTGTCGCCCGTTTGAAAGCCAACCGTTTATCGCATCAAACCTTCGGTACCACTACGCCAACGGGTAAAATATCTAAACGCCTTGCTCATTATAAACTTATTGATAAGACATTTGCCAATAGTAGCCTCTATGAAATCGATAAAATTCTTATTAAAGGTGTTAAACATCAAAATGTTCAAGCACGTATCGAATGGGAAACGTTGAAAATTAGTCAAAAGGACAATCAAAAGTCATACAATGTCGTCCGAATTACTTTGTTAAAAGAAGGTAAACCACTTTTTGTGCAACCCATGCTTCTATTAACCAATAATAAAGTTCAAAGTGCCGAAGCCGCAAAATCGGTTTATATGGCTTATTTAATGCGCTCTAAAATCGAAGTCGTTTTCAAGTTCCTCAAGCAAAATTTAGGTTGGGAGGCTTTTCAAGTCCGAGATTTCAATAGTATTAAAAATCTTTTAGCATTGGCGTTCTTTCTTATTGGTTACTTTCCTGAATTAGAAAATGGACTCAAAGACCACCCAATGACTATTCATTTATGTCAATTAGCTAAGTCAAAAGGTAAAACGACTCTACATTTTTTATTGAATGGCTTAGAAATGTTGACCAATTTTCAACAAGTATCCCTTTGGATGCAACAAAATGATATTACAAAAGAACAAATTGACCAATTTTTACAAGAAATTGGTGTGAATTCTAACTCGGCATAGGTGATTTTATGCTTCTCCGAAGTTTTCAGTATAAAGCAAATACTGCAAATCAAACTGGCTCAATTCATTTACCAGTAATTGCTTTTGCTGTTCGAGTGGCTCAATATTCCCTTTGACTTTATAGGCTTTAGTTCTTATCGCCCAACATTCGACTACAATTCATCAAAGAACGGCTCGTATGATACGCACCTTTCCAGATATGACTTTTATCGCCTGTTTTTTGCTGTGGTTCTTTATCGAGTCCGCCTGCTTACACGTCTCCATGCTCATAATCAATAAGATAATCTTGAATATATTTCCATTGTTTTAAGAATTTTCCATAATAATCCATATCGTCCTTTGGAAATAATTTTGCCATATACAGAAGGGTATTCATCGTTTCGACTTGCGCCCACCAATTTTTACCGCCTTTGACAATGGTCAGTACGGGTTGGTTTTTGAAATAATAACCACCGTCATAGACACCGCCAACGGACGCATCAAAACCGAATTTTAGTCCATGATCTACCAGTTTTTTAGCCATTCTAAGTGTTTTTTCGTCCTTGGGTTTCTTTAAAACCGTAGCCGCGTCCATCAATAACCAAGCGGTTTCGATATCATGTCCAAAGGAAACATGGTCTAAATTTATGTTCTTTTTTCTCACCTCGTCTGTGGAGTCTCGATAAGAACGGTGCGTCCAATCTTGTTCAAAAAATAAATTTAAAAAACCCCTATCGTCAGTCATCGTATCCCGAATTAATACCAACATTTCTTCTAAGCGTTTTTTGACCAAATCGTCTTTCCAAACACCATATAATTCCGTAAAAGCCTCCATTAAGTGTATAGAACTGTTTTGGTCTTTAGGGGGTGTATTGCCCAAGCCATTTTTCAAAGGTGACCCATTTTTTTCTAAAAATTGAAAATAACCGCCATATTGAGGGTCGTGACTGTGCTTTTCCAACCAATAAAACCCCTGTTTTGCTAAATTTAAAGCACTCGTATCGCCACTGAATTTGTAATAAGCTGCTAAGGCATAAATGGCAAAAGCATTGCCATAGGCTTGTTTGATGATGCGGTTATTTTCAAGAATCGGCTCCCCAGCTTGCGTAACTAAATTATAAAAGCCACCATCCGCACCATCCCACATTTTATCTTTTAAAAACCGAAAACCATGTGCTGCTACTGAGGGGTAAATGGTGTTTTGTGGATAAAATTCTGCCGCCTTGGAAGCCGTCCAAACGTGCCTTGCTTGGGTGACAATCATTTTTTCTTGACGCTCCTTTTTTATCCATTCATAATCGAAATTGCTGAGATAGCCACCAAATGTGGTGTCAACGACTCGTGGATACCACTTTTTTAGGATTAAATTGTCTAATACATCGTTGATGGCAATTTGAGGCGGAGCTGTTTTTGAAGCAGTTTCTTTTTGCATTGGTTTACATGCTAAAAAAACGAAAAGAAAACAACAGAGGAGAAATGTAAGATTTTTCATTGAAATGTAACACCTTTTTTTGAACGTAGGCTAAGGCAAAAATAACCAAATATCACTCAGAAATAGGCTTATTTGTTAAAAATTTCAATGGATTCTTTGTAATTTTATGTTTGCCTACATTTTAAGTTGACGATTTTAAAAAAGCCAATAAAAAGAAAAGGTTATTTCTGTTTGCTTTATTTTTCTCTCCTTTTTTTGCCAACAATATCTGATTTCTAATACAATTAATTTTTAGACACATTATTATGAGTTTACGACATGCCAGCATATTGATTTTAGATGATGACCCCGACGTCTTAACGGCTGTGAAGATGCTCTTGAAACATGAAGTGAAAGAGGTGGTTATCGAAAAAAATCCAGAAAAACTCAGAGAACAACTGAGCAAAAAGAAGTTCGATTTGCTGTTGTTGGATATGAATTTTAACAGCATCATTCATACAGGTAATGAAGGATTGTTTTGGTTGCGCAAAGCGAAAGCGCTCGATCCAGAGATGGCGGTCATCATGATTACGGCTTATGGCGATATTGATTTGGCGGTACGCTCGCTTAAAGAAGGCGCTTCTGATTTTATTGTAAAACCATGGCACAATGAAAAACTTATTAGTAACATTAAAGAAACGCTTAAAAACAGGGGAAATCGGGCGCATACTGAGGGGGGTAATGTGGATTCCATTATCGGTAAAACGCTTCTCGGAGAGTCCGATCAGATGGCAGATATTTTCATAAAAATAAAAAAAATAGCCCCAACTGATGCCAATGTTTTGATATTAGGTGAAAATGGAACGGGCAAAGAACTCATTGCTCAAGCCATTCACCAAC
>JANMJN010000600.1:0-2810 GCA_031371355.1 Saprospiraceae bacterium | reverse complement strand
GTGTGAGCGCGGCTTATTTTGACTAAAAGTGTTCTTTCGAGTTCACTTAAGGCGATTCTCTGACTTGTCGGTGTGGGCATGTCTCAGTTTTTTCTCAAAGTTAACAAATATTTAGTTAGTTGCAAACCGAACCACTAGTCTGTTCAATAGCGTTTGGGTCATGACATTAGCGATTGAGTTTCTTCTTTGTAAATTTGATGGTATTCAAATTGATATTGTGGCTCATTGTATAGTTTGCAAAGTAGAGAGGATTATTGGTCGGTTTGATTGTATAGTTTGCATAAAAAGCGATAAAAATAAAAGCCCTTATCCGAATCATCGAACAAGAGCTTTTATCTAATCTGATTGTACCTTATATATTGGCTAAAGCGGCTAAAACCTCTTCCTTTTTTTGACGGGACACAGGAATCATTTTACCATTATTCATTTTTATTTCGCCACCATCGGTGCGAATGTATTTTTCCACCTTCCTTAAATTGACTAAATAGGAATGGTGTACCCTAAAAAACAGGTTTTCGTGGAGCATTTCCTCCAAATCTTTCAAGTGTTTTGTAAATATAAAAGATTTGCCTTGCTGAATATAGATTTTGGTATAATTGCCTTCCGATTCACAAAAAACAATGTCTTTTATATTGATAAAAACAATACCGTCAGAAGTGGGAAAAGCCACTTTTTCCTTTGAAGGTTTAACTGGATTAACATAATCCAAAAGAATATGTCTTTGTTGTTCTTGATGCTCTGTTTGATGTGAATGCCGTGCTTTGTGAACAGCCGTTATGAGTTCCTCTTTATCAACGGGTTTTAAAAGATAATCAATGGCACTATACTTAAAGGCTTTTACGGCATATTGATTGTGTGCTGTCGTAAATATGACCTGAAAGGGTGTATTTTTAGATTTATCCAGCACATCAAATCCATTTAAGACGGGCATATCAACGTCTAAAAACACCAAATCGGGTTTTAAATCGGGTATTTTGTCCACCGCTACTGAGGGGTCTTCAAATTGCCCAATAATGTGCAGATTTGGACAATACCTTTCAATAAGCAAAGCCAACATTTCAAGGCAGTCGGGTTCGTCGTCAATTAATATAACTCTCATTGTTTTACTGGTTAATGCGTGGTTTTGATTTTAAAAACAATTTGCGTTCCGATGGGTTCTTGATTTTCACTGACTAAATCTATTGTTTCTATGTATGTTTCAACATGATGGGTATCGTAGTATTGTTTAACCCTTTCCTCTGTTATATTTAAGCCATGAGATGTGTGCGGATTTGTATTGTATTTTTTCATTTCCATTGCTTTTGTTCGACCCACACCGTTGTCTTCTACCATAATGTAAAAATAATCAGCATCTTCAAAAACAGCAATTTTCAATACGGCTTCACCGTCTTTTTTATGTTTTAACCCATGCCAAATAGCATTTTCTACATACGGTTGAATAATCAGCGGCGGTACTTGAATATCACCGATTCGGGCATTGGGTTGCACATTGAGTATAAAATTGAAAGCGTTTTTAAAGCGCATTTTTTCAATATCAATATACACTTTCAAGGTGTTGATTTCTTCCTCTACGGTTATTAAGTCTGAGCGTGAATGGTCTAAGACTTCGCGCATCAAGCGGGAAAATTTATTGAGATAAAATGAAGCGGTTTCGCTATCGTTTTTTAGGATAAATAAATTGATGGAAGTCAAAGCATTGAAAATAAAATGTGGATTCATTTGAGAACGCAAAGCCTCCATTTTCACTTCTGCAATGCGTTTGTTCAGCGTTGTTTTAATCGCTTCGCGTTCTTTGATTTGGCTGATTCGGTATTGATAAAAAGTAAAACCTAAACCCAATATACTTAAAACGACCAAACCTCTAAACCACCAAGTCTGCCACCACGGTGCTAAAACCGTGAGTTTTATGGACGCTATTTTAGTCCCCCAAACACCATCCCCGTTGGTTGCTTTTACTTTAAAAGTATAATCCCCTGGATTCAAGTTTGTAAACGTTGCGCTGCGATTGTTGCCGATATATTGCCAAGCCGTATCAAAACCTTCTAAAATATAAGCGTATTGTATGTTTTTAGGAGCAGAAAAATCTAAAGCTGCAAAGTCAAAGCCAATGACATTTTGCTCATAAGCGAGTTCTAAATGTTTGGTGAAAGCGATGTCCATACTGAGGGGGTATTCTTTTGAATTCTTTTCACCTCTTGAAATAGAAACAGATTTGTTGAAGAGTTTAAAATCAGTGATATAAATAGGAGGGTCAAGTGTACCTAAATGAATACTATCGGGATAAAAGAAATCAATCCCCTCATTGCCCGCAAAGAAAAAACGGTCAGAATACCTGCCTTTCCCATACAAAAAGGCATTAAATCCTTTATTTATTAACCCATCTGTATTTTTATAATTTTTAAAAACCTGCGTCTGGGGATTAAAAACAGAAATACCAATAAAAGTACCTAACCAAAGATTGCCTTTCTTATCGGGCAATATTGAGAAAACATTATTATCAATTAACCCATTATCGGTGGTATAGTGTTTAAATTTGCCTGTCTTTACATCCATTTTATTCAAACCACCACCATAAGTGCCGATCCAAATATTTCCCTCATTGTCTTCATAAATACTAAAAGCGGTGTTTTCACTCATACTTTCAGGGTCATTTAGGCTATTTTTATAAATTTTAAAAGTGTCCGTTTGTTCATTATATTTTGCAAGTCCGCCTCTTGTGCCGATCCATATTTGACCATTTTTAGCTTCTAATATTGAACGTGAACTGGAAAGAAGGTTGATAGTCTCCTCATTCGTTTGGAAATAACTTT
>JANMJN010000582.1:0-4587 GCA_031371355.1 Saprospiraceae bacterium | reverse complement strand
GCGGCCAAGATCGAAGAGATGTATCACCCGGAGAAGTATGGCTTGTCCGCGCCCGCGTTGATCAGCGCGCGGCCGGTCGAATGAGTGAGCGGTTCTTGCCGCGAGCATGAAACTATGTCGTCGAGAAATCATCCGGGGCCTCCTGATCGCTGCGGCGGTCGTGTGGGTGGCGTTCGCGGTGGCGGTGCGCATCGTTCCGTTGCCGCGGAAACTTCATGCCCCGCCGCCGTTGAGTCTCGATTTGCGCGATCGCAATGACCTGCCGTTGCGGCAGGTGCTGCAAGGAGACAAGGCGCAGCATGAACGCAAGTTTATTTCAAATAAAAATTATGACAAACTGGTACAGATACGGGCGAATCGCGACCCAAAAAGTGTGTTTCATTCATATTTAACAAACGCCGATACTGTTTTAAATAAAAACGATTTTGACCATGAATGAACCTTATTTAAAACCGCATCACGTCGGTATCAGCGTTGCAAATATGGACGAATCTATTGCTTGGTATCAAAAATATTTAAGCTTTGAATTGTTGTGGCGCAATGATTTTCCAATGATAAAAACGAAAATTGCATTCCTTCGGCATGGTAGTTTTGACGTGGAATTATTTGAACATTATGAGACAAAACCCTTAGCCGACTATCGCAAACATCCTTTGACGGATATGCAGCATCAAGGCACAAAACACATCTGTTTTGTGATGGAAAATGGGCTTGAAATGCTCCATGAACGCTTTGTTACTGAGGGGGTGGACATTGCGATGTCGTTGCGTGAGTCACCACCCAAAGATGCGTTGATGTGTTTTATACGAGACTGTACAGGGAATTTAATTGAAATTATACAACTCATTAGTGCAGAGTAAATGACTGCTTTCTACCACTATGTACTATTTTATTTCTATAACAGGGCGAAAACCTTCTTTCCAATTTAATATTATTGTTTAAAATTACGTATTTTATTGGAATGAGAAAAGCTATTCTTTTTCTTGATTTTGAAAAGCGCATAAAAAGAAAAGAGAATTTAGAAAAAGAGAATAGTTGCTATAAAATAAATTATTTTTGTTTTTGTGGGAAAATACTGTTAGGATCAATTGTTTTACGAGAAATTAATAATTAAAATGCCACCACCGAGAATGATGCACATTAAACTATTTGAAAATCAAACCACTACAAACTCAATATTTTCATCATAAAATATTCTTTTTAATGCCGCTATTATGAAAAAAATCTTCCTGTTTATTGTAACACTGCTATTCATTTTACTCCCCTCAGTATCAGATGCACAGTCGAAGTCGAAAAAAACACGCACGATTGTGACGACCGATGGCGAATTAGATGATGTAGATTCCTTCATTCGCCTACTGCTTTATGCCAATGAATTTAGCATTGAAGGCTTGATTATCAGCAGTTCGCAATGGCATTACAAAGGTGATGGCAAAGGCACAAAGTTTATTTCTGAAATGGAAATGACCCAAAAACTCTATGGTGAACGGACAGAATTGCGCTGGCCTGGCACGGAATGGATTTATAATTTAGTAGATGCTTATGGTAAAGTGTATCCCAATTTGAAACAACATTCAACGGATTATCCAATGGCAGCGCATTTACGCAGCCTTATTCGCATTGGCAATATTGATTTTGAGGGAGAAATGGCAAAAAATACTGAGGGGTCTGATTTTATCAAAGCCAAATTGATGGATGATAATATGGAGCCGCTTTATTTACAAGTATGGGGCGGTACAAATACCATAGCACGGGCGTTGAAATCTATCGAAGACGACTATAAAAACACGGATAAATGGCAAGCTATCTATCAAAAAGTATGTCAAAAAGCCATTATTTATGCCATCCTCGACCAAGATGCGACCTATCGAAAATACATTTCCCAAAATTGGAAAGATATTAAAATCTATTATAATTCAAAGCAGTTTTGGTGTTTTGCCTATTTCTGGAAACGGGCAATACCGGAGCAAATGCACGCCTATTTGCAAGGTGCATTTATGGGTGATAAAATCATTAACAATCACGGTGCATTAACCAAAATGTATTACAGCTACGGCGATGGCAATCCTCCTGCGGGTGAAATAGATGATATTTATAGCGACCCTGCGAAAATCAAAAACAATCAATGGGGGAGTTTTACACAATATGATTTCATCTCAGAAGGGGATTCTCCTGCCTTCTTACACTTAGTCAATACGGGTTTGGGTAATCTTGAAAACCCGCAATTTGGTGGTTGGGGTGGTCGCCTGATTCAATCCGATTCTATGCCTAATCGCTGGGAAGATGGCGAAAAAGCAGCTGATTTTAACCCTTATACGCAAAAAACAGATTTAGCGTATGCCCAAGCCCGTTGGATACCGACTTTGCAAAATGATTTTGCTGTCCGTGCAGATTGGTGCATAAAAGAGTATAAAAATGTGAATCACCCGCCAAAAGTACAATTAAAACATGCTAACGTTTTAACAGCAAAACCCAATCAGAAAGTCTTATTAAAAGGCAAAGCAAGCGATCCCGATGGCGATAAACTCTTTTTCAAATGGTGGCAATATGAAGAAGTGGGCACTTATAAAGGTAAGGTTACTATTGACAACGCGAACACAAATAAGGCTTCTTTTACACTGCCAAATGATATTAAAAAAGGTGAAACGATACATATCATTTTAGAAGTGACTGATGCCCAAACGATACCCTTGACGCGCTATCAACGTGTTATTGTTAAAGGCGAGTAACTCTTTTAACTCTTTTAAAATCAATTTATTATGAATCGAGTATGTGCGCTTATCCTATTTTCATTTGTGTTTTTGGATTGTAAGACGGTAAGTAGTATAGCAAAAAACTATAAAACGGAGACATTAGTAATAACAAAACTTACTAATCAAACATTTGTGCATACTACCTTTTTACTATCAGAAACTTTTGGTAGAGTACCTTGCAATGGGTTAATTTTCATTAATAAAAATGAAGCCATTGTTTTTGATACGCCGCCAAATGATTCTGTGTCAGTTGAATTGATAAATTACATAGAAACCAAATTGAAATGTAAAACAAAAGCCGTTGTTATTAACCATTTTCATGCAGATTGTTTGGGCGGATTAAAGGCTTTTCACCAGCACAATATTCCGTCTTATGCCAATTTAAAAACGATTGAATTGGCTAAAAAAGACAGCGTAGAAGTACCTCAATTGGGTTTTGATGGCAAGCTAGAACTCACATTGGGGAATAAGAAAATCATCAATCAATTTTACGGTGAAGGACATACCAAAGACAATATTGTAAGTTATATCCCCACTGAAAATGTGCTTTTTGGAGGCTGTTTGATTAAAGAAGTGGGTGCAGGATTCGGCAATTTGAACGATGCTAATACAAAAGAATGGTCTAATACGGTGCTGAAAATTAAAAATACGCTACCCAGTTTGAAACATATAGTACCTGGACATGGCAAAGTAGGTGGTATTGAATTGTTGGATTATACGATTGAAAAATTTAAAAATAAATGAAAAAATATGCTTTCCTTATTGCATTTTTAATAGGTCAATTCAACCTTTTGGGGCAAACACCCAATAAAGAAAAACTGCTTTTCGGCGTAGCCTATTACGACGAATATATGCCCTACGACCGCCTTGAAAAAGACGTTACCATGATGCGCGAAACAGGCATAAATGTCGTCCGCATCGCTGAATCAACATGGAGTACGGTTGAGCCACAAGACAATGTATTCGATTTTTCACATATTGATAGAGTGCTAAATGCCATGCACAAAGGCGGTATTAAAGTCATAATTGGCACACCTACTTACGCAGTGCCGACTTGGTTGGTCAAAAAATACCCCTCAGTATTGGCGACCACTCCACAAGGTCAAAGGCAATATGGCGCACGGCAAAATATGGATATTACCAATGAGCATTTTCGATTTCATGCCGAGCGTGTCATCCGAAAAATTATGGAACATGTCAAAGACCACCCTGCCATCATTGGTTATCAAGTAGATAATGAAACCAAATCTTACCAAACTTCGGGTGAAAATGTGCAAAAACAGTTTGTCCAATACATGAAAGATAAATTCAAAACATTGGACAACATCAATAAAGCCTTTGGTTTAGATTATTGGAGCAATCGCATCAATAATTGGGATGATTTCCCTTCGGTCAATGGCTCTATTAATGCGAGTTTGATTGCAGAATTTTCAAAATTTCAACGGCAATTGGTAACAGATTACTTGGCTTGGCAGGCTAAAATGGTGAAAGAATATGTAAAACCCAATCAATTTGTTACTCAAAATTTTGACTTAGAATGGCGCGGTTTTTCATTTGGCATTCAACCCGATGTGGATCATTTTGCGGCAAGCAAAGCTTTAGACATTGCAGGTATTGATATTTACCACAACACGCAAGACAATTTGACAGGTACTGAAATTTCCTTCGGTGGTGATGTTACCCGTTCAATGAAAGGGGGTAAAAACTATTTTGTCATTGAAACTGAAGCGCAAGGATTTCCGCAGTGGGTTCCCTATCCCAATCAATTGCGTTTGCAAGCCTTTAGTCACACGGCTTCGGGTGCCAATATGGTCGGGTACTGGCATTGGCATTC
>JANMJN010000580.1:0-4678 GCA_031371355.1 Saprospiraceae bacterium | reverse complement strand
GCCGCATATTCGATACCTGCATAGATGTCTTCAGTATTTTCACGGAAAATGACCATGTCCACGAGTTCAGGATGCTTGACAGGAGAAGGCACGCCTTCAAACCACCGCACAGGGCGTAAACACACATATAAGTCGAGGATTTGACGCAAAGCCACATTGAGCGAACGAATGCCGCCGCCAACAGGTGTTGTCAAAGGTCCTTTGATAGCGATAAGGCGGTCGCGGATGATGTCAAGCGTTTCGTCAGGCAACCAGTTACCTGTTTTGTTGAAGGCTTTTTCGCCAGCAAGGACTTCTTCCCAGACGATTTTCTTTTTGCCTTTATACGCTTTTTCAACGGCTGCATCAATGACGCGGACAGATGAACGCCAGATATCGGGACCTGTACCGTCGCCTTCAATGAATGGGATAATGGGGTCGTTAGGCACTTTCAATTTGCCATTTCTAATCGTAATTTTTGAACCAGTCATGTCGAATGATGAGTTTTTAATAGAAGAAATTTCGTTTTTTATGAAAAATGGTAACTTTTATCAGGAGACCACAGATTTATTCAACCTGTGGTCTCCTCTATGATAATTACAAAAAAGGCTTATTTTACTGAGGGGGGTAAAAAAGCAAGGCAAAGATATAAAAGTCTATGTGTTGACCCTATAAATAATGAAAAATATCGCTTTTTAGATGCGTTTTTAAGGTTTTTGTACGATAAGTTAATCCACATAAATCACTTTGCGCAGGAAACGGAAGCCGATCGTGAGTTCAAAAGTCAAATTACGAATGCTTTGCTCGGGTATCGTACCTATGGTTTCTCCATTAATTGTTGCATTGACCACAATGGGTGGTTGGAAATATTGGCGTGATATATCAGGATGAATACTCAACTCAACGAAACCACCTGTTAAATCAGAAAAAGGAAATTCATAACCACCGCTTAAAGTCAAACCATAGTTGAATTTTTTCACAAAATCATTAGTCGGATAGTATAGTGAATAGATACTTGGCAGATTATTCAAATCGGAAAGATTCGTTTTTACTGTATATTCAGCACGTAACCCTACCGCATAAAAGGCTCTTTCGTTATTCAAAACGCCCCGTCGCTTTACGCCGACGATAAGCGCAAGATTATTAAAGACAAATTTTTCGGTTGAGCCTTTGGTTTCTTCTAATTGTTGGGTTTGAGGGTTAAAATAAATGCCACGCTGATAACGACGTGCATGTCCCCGTGTATGATAACCGATCTGTGCATAGAGGACAGAAGTGGGGTCTTCGGGCGCATTTTCGATGGACAATGCCCCATGATATTTGAAAAGTAAACTATTATTGTAAGTACCACCGCCGTCAAATCGCTGATTGGCTGCCGTTAAGCCACCTTTGACAGAGTAGGCGACACTTTGTGCATTCATGGTTTTTATTGAAATCAATAAAAGAACAAAAGATAAGATTTTGATTTTCATTTTTTTTTGAATTGATATTTTATGACTTATAAAAAATTAACTTTCAGCAATCACTTTTCCATCAATAGTCAACCGCAAAGGCATCCGTTTATAGCGCAACATGAGTTGCATAACCGCTACTACGTCTTTTTCACAGTAAACTGCAATGCGTTCGACATCGCCTTCTTCGTGAAAAATGCGCCCGACTTGCGAACCGTCAATATCATCTTTAGGCGAAGGGAAGCCAAAAGTAGCGGCGAGCAATTTGAGCGATGTATAGTTTTTACCATCGCCAAATTTCCAAAGGTCCATTGTGTCCAGCAAATGTTTGGTTTCCCAAGGCTTTTTGCCCGTAATGTCAAACATTTTAGGGAAAGGCATTTGATGAATCATGAGGCGACGACAAATATAAGGCACGTCGAACTCCTTAATATTATGACCGCACATAAATTGTCGGTCTGCATTATTATAGTGTTTAACCATTAATTCCGAAAAATCTGTCAATAAAGCCTTTTCATCAGTTGAGGCAAAAGACTTTAAACGGACAGTTAAATCACCCGTTTCCTTGTTTCGCACAAAAATACCGACTGAAATGCAGACAATGCACCCGAATTCGGCATAAATACCTGCCCGTTCATAGACTTGTGCGGCATCTTCATCCGTTGTTTCATCCTTTGGTTTTTTCAGTATTTGAGCCGCTTTGATGTGCCAAAGCTCTTGCCAAGTCTCGTCGAGGTCGCTATACTGAGGGGTCGCAGGAGCGGTTTCAATATCGAAAAAAAGGATGTTTGTGATGTCAATAAAATCAAGCATAATCGTATATTGTGAAATTTTAAAAGAAAATTCATTTAATTTTTACTTTTTTTTCAAACAATTAAAGCATTGATAATCAATTGGTTGAAAAGAGTAGTGCTTTTTTTTTTGAAAAAAAATATGAAAACGAAATAATAAAGTACAATAGGTCACGTTTGTATAAGCAAATCACTAAAAGGCATGCACGAGGGGACAAACCTACACTTTCATTCTCATCATTGAACAACTTACGGTCATTTTTTATTTTGTCGTATAATACATAAAAAAATCAGCTCGAATATCGGTTTAAAACTTTACATTTTTTAAAAACGTACATTAGATTCAATTACATTTGCGACGGATGCAGTCGTGG
The DNA here is from genome assembly GCA_031371355.1 of Saprospiraceae bacterium. Taxonomy (GTDB): domain Bacteria; phylum Bacteroidota; class Bacteroidia; order Chitinophagales; family Saprospiraceae; genus JAAFJT01. Next base: position 2,083 of record JANMJN010000580.1, on the reverse strand, counting down.
AGTGTATATTATAAGATTTTATTACGATTTTATAAATACAGAAGCAAAAACATTTATTCGAAAAAACATTTTTAAAACAAACGGTTATGGCTTATCAAAATGAAGGCTCTGATTCAAGAGCTAAAAAATTATTGCCTTGGGCAATTGCAGGTATTATCGCTTTATTCGGCACAAACATCGCCACTTGGGTCAGTTTGAGTAATAAAAAAGCGGAATCAACGACATTGACGACAGAACTTAAAAAAGAAGAGGATCTCAATGTCCAACTCGAGCAGCAATATAAAGACGCTGTCGCTCAATTGGAAGAAATGAAGGGTAAAAACACAGAGTTGAATTCCCTCATTGACGCTCAAAAAGAGGAGTTGACAAGACGCAAAGGTCAAATTGCGAGCATGATTAGTAAGAAAGATTACAATGGTGTCAAAGCTGAATTAGCACGTTTCAAAGCGGAGGCAGATGGCTACGTTGCTAAAATTGCGGAACTTGAGCAAGACAAAAAGAAGCTCGGTGAGCAAGTAACCGTCTTAACGACTGAGAAAACGAACTTGCAAGAAAACTTGACTAAAGAGCAAGCTGAAAAAGAGCAAGTCATTACGCAAAAAACAGCTGTTGAATCTGAAAATGTAAAGATTCAAGCTGAAAAAGCGATTTTGGCTAAGAAAACAGAAATGGGTTCTGTCGTAAAAGTAGCGCAACTCTCTATCCAAGGTTTCAAAGTACGTGAAAGCGGAAAAGAAAAAGAACGCACACATGCTAAAAACATTGACCGCTTGAAATTCTGCTTCAAAGCAGTTGATAATCAAGTCGTTGACCCAGGCAGTGAAACGTTTTATCTACGCATCATTGACCCAACAGGTGTCGCTATTGCAACGCAATCAAGCGGTGGTGGTGTGTTGAAACTTAAAGACGGCAAAGAAGTTCAATACACAACGACTAAGCAAATCGAATTCAAAAATGAAGGCGAAGACGTTTGTGCTATTTGGGATGCTAAAGGCAACACCAATCTTGCTAAAGGCAAATACACGCTTGAAGTCTATAATAAAGGCTACTTGTCAGGAACTAATGCCTTTGAATTGAAATAAGAGATCATCTTGATAAAATATTTTCAGACTTGTTCATAGGGTTAAAAGCAGTGGGTGGCGTTCAGTCATTCACTGCTTTTTTTATGCCAACAACCGAAACGTTTTCCGATGATAAGGCGTCGCACCCAACTTCAAAATTGCTGCTCGATGCTGTTTTGTCGGATAACCTTTGTTTACGTCCCACGCATACGCGGGATACTGAGAGGTCAAGTTTTTCATCCAATCATCTCTGTACGTCTTTGCTAAAACCGATGCTGCCGCAATCGCAGCAAATTTTAGGTCGCCTTTGATGATGCAATTAAAAGGTATCTCTAAGCCATAAGGTTTGTAGTATTTACCATCAATGAGCAGTATTTCAGGTGCTTTTTGAAGCAATTTGATGGCACGATTCATAGCAATGTACGAAGCATTGGCGATGTTGTGTTCATCTATTTCCGCTTCAGTTGCGTAGGCAACGCCATAAGCTAAGGCTTCAGATTGAATAATATCGCGCAGTTTGTAGCGATTTTTTTCTGTCATCATCTTAGAATCCGTCAAAATATCGTTGTTAAAATCTTTGGGCAAAATCACAGCCGCCGCAAAAACGGGTCCTGCTAAACAACCACGCCCCGCTTCGTCCACACCCGCTTCTAAAAGATGCGCATGGAGAAAAGGAGCTGGTTTTACGCTTTGATTCACATCTTTTGTTATCATTTACTGTATTTTTTTATCAAATTCTGAAATCGGGGTTGCTGCTGAAACATGTCCCAACGTTTATCTACGGAATAACGTTCTGCCGTAATGCCTTCTGTTGGGTTTGGGTTTTGTAATGCTTTCTCAATATAGGCATAAAACCGCGTAGTATCGCCCGTTATTGCCATGATTTCGGCATACGTATCCAGAGAATTACCGTCTTTGGGCTCTGCAAAAAGGGCTTTTTTTAGCGCATCCTCTGCTGCTGCATAATTCTTTTTATCCATATAATAATACGACAAGTTGTTATAAGCAAAGGAAACATTGGG
>JANMJN010000569.1:0-4924 GCA_031371355.1 Saprospiraceae bacterium | reverse complement strand
CGATATGACGGGGTCGCCTTATATTCCTAAATTGCGTTATCCTGTGGAAGCCACGAAATCGAAGGATGTATTGAAGCCTAAAGATTGGAACACCATGAAAATTAAAGCGGTTGGCAAAACCTATACCGTTTGGCTCAATGGCGTTGAAGTGATGACTTATACATCTGAAAATATACCTGCGTCGGGACCGATTGGTATTCAATTGCATCCAGGAAATGAGATGTCAATCAGCTACAAAAACATTCGTTTGGCGGAGTTGAAGTAGGTATAATTAACATAAATTGGATTAAAACATGAAAAATATTTTTGCATTTTTTGCCCTTTGCTTTGCGTTACAAAATGTATCTGCAAACACTATTTTTAATATCAAACCTTGCGCTATGGACACACTACCTTATGCCGAAATTCCCGATTACCCCCCTCAGTATACAGCCGAAAGCGTGATTGCAAGGCTGATTGACGGTGTAGGCTTCCGTTTTTATTGGGCTACTGAGGGGTTGCGACCAGAAGATTTGGTGTTTCGTCCGACTAAAGAATCACGGACTTCGGAGGAAACGATTGACCATATTTTAGGCTTATCAACCGTTGTGTTGAATGCACTACGTAATGAAGTCAATACGCGGTCAGGCGAGGAAACGTCACCGCTCACTTTTGAGATAAAAAGACAAAAGACGCTTGAAAATCTAAAAACAGCGACTGATATACTGAAAAGCGGCAAGCAGAAGCTCGAAGATTCTAAAATGGTCTTCAAAAACGGCGATAAATCAACGGAATATCCTTTTTGGAATGAAATCAATGGACCGATCAGCGATGCGCTTTGGCATATTGGGCAGGTCGTTACCTTTCGGAGGTCATCGGGTAATCCGTTTAATGGAAAAGCGAGTGTGTTGACGGGAAAGGTGCGGAAGTGACACATCCGTTTATCATCATTCAAATCTATATATTATGAAAAAAACACTCATTTACCTACTACTCATTTTACCCATCACCCTGTTAGCACAAGACAAAGCGCATAAGATTGTAGCGAAGAGCATAAAAGCGCATGGCGGTAAAGCTTATTATAATTTTGCTGTTTCTTTAGATTTTAGGCAATTTCATCTTGTTTTAAAGCAAAATAAAACACTTTTTCAATATGAACGCTCAATGACAGATTCAACACAAACCATTTGGCGGGATGTATTGAATAATGACGGTTTTCTTCGGGAAAGAAATGGGGTCAAACTTGAATTGTCTGAAAAAGACGTCAAAAAGTATCACGAAGGCGTTAATTCACAAGCCTATTTCCTATTATTGCCTTATAAATTGAACGATAAAGCAGTGATTTTGAGTTATTTAGGCGAAGCTACAGTCGAAGGTCAAAAGCAATATAAAATACAAGTGTCTTTTCAAAAAGAAGGCGGTGGCAAGGACTATGAAGACGTGTTTTGTTATTGGATAAATCAAAAAACGTATCTGATAGATTACATCGCTTACTCGGAAGGTGGTCCGCGCATCCGGAAAGCGACGCTTCGACAAACGGTTGCTGGTATTGTTTTTCAAAATTATGACAATTATGAAATCAAGGATAAAAAGGCTTCAACAAGTGACTACGACCGTATTTATACTGAGGGGGGTGCAAAGTTGTTGTCAAAGATTGAACATACTAATTTTAAAGTTGTTAAGTAAGTTTAGTATCGATTCAAACCTAATGTGCTTTGAGTCAATTATTTATATTCACTAAAAAAAAATGAAACAATGAAAACAGCTATTTTAGGAACAGGTGTCGTAGGACAAACCATCGCAGCCAAACTGAATGAACTTGGACACCAAGTTATTATAGGCACACGCAATGTTACTGACACATTAGCCGTAACAAAGCCTAATCCGATGACAGGTGCGACTTTTAGCGAATGGCACAGTGCGCATACAAAGGTCGAATTAGGTACATTTGCACAAGCAGCAGCTTTTGGGCACATCGTCATCAATGCTTTGAGCGGTGGCGGGACGATTTCTGCTTTTAAATCCTGCAATGCAGCCGATTTAGACGGTAAAGTGATTATAGACATCTCCAATCCTTTGGATTTTAGCAAAGGTTTTCCGCCTTTTTTGATGGACGGATTAAACAATACGAACTCTCTCGGCGAAGAGCTGCAAAGGACTTTACATAATGCCAAAGTTGTCAAAACCTTGAACACCATGACGGCTATGCTGATGACCAATCCTGCGATGCTACAAGGCAACCACACCAATTTTATCTGCGGTAATGATGCCGATGCCAAAGAAGAAGTTATCAAACTATTGCATCAATTCGGTTGGTCAGCCGACAATATCCTTGATTTGGGAGATATAACGAATGCACGTGGTACGGAAGCGATATTGCCTATTTGGGTGCGTATTTATGGTGCATTGAAGACGGGGGCGTTTAATTTTGGGATTGTGAAATAGGGTTTTACTCTTTCTTTTTCAAACAATAAACCACCCCCTCAGTACTACTAAACAAAATAAACCCATTATGCACCACAGGCGCAGAAAAAATGCCACCCAAGGCGACTTCTGCGTCTAAAAACGCTTCATTCGATGTTATGATGCTGTAAATATCGTCGCGATAAGTATCGTCGGCTTTAAAGTATTTGAGATGGTTTTGTTTATAAGCGTCAGTGGCGAACACCCATTTATCTTCGCCTGTTTGGGCATCAATGCCGTGCAATTTGCCCATTGTTGTGCCGATATACAGCATTGTTTTAGAGAAAGCAGGTTTACCGAACATCAGAAATGCCATGTTGCGTTTCCAGTTTTCTTTCAATGTTTTACCGTCAATGGATGTTAATATTCTTTCATCTGCTCCTGCCATATATAAGGTTGAATCTGTGTAAGTATTGGACAAAACCCAACCTTTTGTAAATACTTTATTCCAATGGGCATAACCTTTTTCTTTGTCCAAAGCATAAACGTTGTAATCGCGTGCGCCAATAATAACCGTATTTGTAGCAATAGCTGGACTGCCTTGCACTTCCCCTTTTGGAAAGTAACGATGACCCACCGTTTTGAATGTCCAAACCACAGACCCATCAGTAATATTGAGCGCATAAACATACCCATCAAAAGAACCGATGTATAATTTGTCCTTGTCAATAGCGGGCGTGCCGTGAACGATATCGTTTGTTTTCGTTTTCCATTTCAGTGTGCCGTCAACTGCATTTAAAGCATACACAAAGCCGTTGCCTAAGCCAAAATACAAGACATTGCCTTGTAAAATAGGCGATGATTGATGATAATCGGCAAAATCATACTTCTTTTCAGCACCTTCCGAGAATGCCCACTCAGCTTTACCTTGTTTATTGAGACAATATACATTGCCATCGCTACTGATAAAATAGAGAAAATTGGACGTGAGACAAGCCGTTGAACGGATTTCGCCTTTGGTTTTAAAAGACCAGTTGAGTTGACCTTTTTGCATATCAATAGCATAAAAAATACTGTCCAAACTGCCGACATATACGGTGTTATCATCAACCACAGGCGAGGCATAAATGGGAGCATTCGTGCTGTATTTCCAATGCAATTCAGGTTGATTTGGGAAGTCTTCTTGGGTTTGTGCAAACGCTGCCTCATATAATAAGGTACAGAGAAAGCAAATAAAAAAGAAACGATGGTTGTGCATTTTATAAAAATTTATCGAATTAAAAGTGCTTTTAGAAGGAGTTTGGAACAGTGAAAAGGTTGCAAATCGAAAATGTTGACAAATCAACGGCTCATTGGGCTTGTAATTCATAAAAATTTTTTCAAAAGAGAAATAATGCTTTTATTGTGGTGAAGAATACCCCCCTCAGTATAATGGCTTCAAAATTATGTTCAAAAAACGAATATCATTTTTTTTACTAAACTAAACATCTAAGAATCATGGAAAATCGAAGGACATTCATCAAAAAAACAACGTTGGCAGGAGCGAGTTTACTAACCGTTCCGCAATTATTCTCTTTCACAGGTTCACCCAACGAAAAAGTTGTTATTGGGTCTATGGGAACGAACAGTCGCGGGTTTTTTCTCGCCAAAATGTACGCCCAATTGCCTAATGTCGAAGTCGGCTATATCTGCGATGTGGACAGCAAAGTGGTCGCTAAAACCATTGCCGAAATTGAGAAGATAACGGGCAAAAAACCCAAAGGCTTTACCGACGTTCGCAAAATGTTGGAACAAAAAGACTTAGACGCAATGGTTGTTGCTGCGCCCGATCATTGGCACGCACCCGCAGCTTTATTAGGCGTGAAAGCAGGTAAACATGTTTATGTTGAAAAACCATGTTGTCACAATCCAAATGAAGGTGAGATTTTAGTCAAAGCAGCTAAAAAATACAACAAACTGATTCAAATGGGCAGCCAAAGGCGTTCTTTTCCAAAAGTGATGCAAGCCATGAAAGAACTGCACGAGGGCATTATCGGTAACGTTTATTACGCCAAAGGTTGGTATGCCAATGCGCGCAAACCAATTGGTATCGGCAAAAAGGTTGCTGTACCCGACTATTTGAACTTCGATTTATGGCAAGGTCCGGCACCACGCCGTGCCTATAAAGACAATTTGGTGCATTACAATTGGCATTGGTTTTGGCATTGGGGTACGGGCGAAGCCCTTAATAATGGTACGCATGAATTAGATGTTATGCGTTGGGGTTTGGGGGTTGATTATCCAACAAAAGTTACGTCTATCGGTGGACGTTATGCGTATAAAGACGACTGGGAAACGCCTGATACTCAAACTATTGCGTATGAATTTGGTGGCAAAAAGTTAGCGCATTGGGAAGGCAGGAGTTGCAACGGTTTCAACAGTGAAGGTGCTGGACGGGGTGTCATTTTTTATGGTGAAAAAGGCACAATGACCGTTCCCGGCGGTGATGACTACAAAGTGTATGATTTAGAAAATAAACTCGTAAAAGATGTGAAAACGGATC
>JANMJN010000549.1:0-3739 GCA_031371355.1 Saprospiraceae bacterium | reverse complement strand
ATTGATTTCTCAAAAACAATAAACACAAAATAAAGAAAGACATAACAGTCGGGTGATTTCTTATGAGAGCGGGTTGCGAGCAACTTGCTCTTTTTTGTTATTCGGAACTCGGTATTCGGGGACTCGGGTATTCGGGTATTCGGTACTCGAACATTCGGGATTCGTTGACAAATACCCGAATATCCGAACTTCCGAATACCCGAGTACCCGAATACCGAGTACCAAACTTAATGATAACTTAATATATGGTTAACACACGGTTTAGATATAGAAGTCACCTTTGCGTCGCCCAATTTTCATTGGTGCATGTTACATACATTTTTGAATAATTTGGCGACCTTCCTATACTGAGCATAGGAAGGTTTTTTAGGTTTTATAGACTTAACATTAAGTTAATCTTGAAAATTATGAAGACATTGCGAGCCAATAGACCTTTGTACCATCAAATAAATGTATGTAAATAATATTCAAATCACACTTTAACCAACTTTTGCCTATGTTTGGCATTGAAATCACTACACTTTCGACAGGCTTATTCATCGCATTCATTGCTTGCCTTGTCATGATTTTCTTCTTTGAATTCGTCAACGGTTTTCACGATACAGCGAATGCTGTCGCCACCGTTATCTACACCAAAAGCCTAAAACCGATGACAGCCGTTGTCTGGTCGGGTGCTTGGAACTTTGCAGGTGTTCTTTTTTCTTCATATCTTGGCTTTGAAGTCGCTATGAAAATAGCCAATTTATTGCCCGTTGAAGCTGTTATGTCACAAGCCCCCGCGCAATCCGCAGCGATGGTTTTAGCCGTATTGTTAGGTGCAATCATTTGGAATTTAGGAACTTGGTATTTCGGTATTCCATGCTCAAGTTCACATACACTAATCGGCTCTTTAATTGGTGTTGGTATGGTTTTTTCGACTTTGCCAGAAAACACATCACAAATCGGTGTCAATTGGTCAGAAGCTATAAAAATTGGCAATGCTTTACTTTTTTCACCGCTTTTTGGCTTCTCAATGGCAATTGTTTTGATGTTCATTTTGCGTTCGAGTATGCAAAGTGATTCTGCAAAAGGAATTTTTAAAGAACCACCAGCTGATTCAAGACCGCCCATATGGATTCGAGCCATTCTTATTACGACATGTACTTTGGTCAGCTTTTTTCATGGTCAAAACGATGGACAAAAAGGTATTGGTCTATTGATGGTCGCTTTGATGACTTTCATGCCGTTACAATACTCATTGTCACCGAATTTTGATGCTGCAAAAGTTCAAAATTCATTGACCATCATACAAGATGCCATACCTTCTGACCAAATCAAAAATCAATTTGCACCAAAAGAATTGGCAAAGACAATTGAAACCATTGAATTTTTGAAAACAGATATTGGCACAGCTAATGACGTAAAAAGCCGTTTGAGTATCCGTAAACGTATCAATTTGTTGACAAAAAACGTCAAAACAATTCTTGATGAACCTAATATTATCACGGATAATACAAAACGTTCTGTCATCAAACACGAAATCAAAACTTTGTCAGAATATACGCATTATGCGCCTTTTTGGGCAATTTTACTCATTTCAGTCGCTTTGGGTCTTGGTACAATGATTGGTTGGAAACGTATCGTTGTGACCATTGGAGAAAAAATTGGTAAGCGCCACATGACTTATGCAGAAGGTGCAACAGCTGAAATAATTGCGGCTTCAACCATCGGTTTGTCCTCTTACTATGGCTTACCTGTTTCGACGACTCACGTTTTGTCATCAGGTGTTGCAGGAGCGATGGTCGCTTCAAAAGGTGTCAAAAACTTGCAGAAAGGAACAATTACCAATATCGCCTTGGCGTGGGTATTGACTTTACCTGCTACGATTATTTTATCGGGTGGTTTGTATCTTTTGTTCCGTCTTTTTGCGTAACATTTACCCCCCTCAGTATAAAAGCCCATGCAACGTGTGTTGCATGGGCTTCTTGCGTTTTTTATACCCCCTCAGTATTCTACCGTTTTTTACTTGTTTTTGAAGGAAAATAGCGTTATTTACTTTTTTTATACTCAAACAGAATTGTTGAGTAAATCAAAGTACCGAATCTGATTTTACAAACTTTAAGTACAAATAAACGATAATCTGAATTTAAAAAAAAAGAGTAATTTCGTCTTACTTTATAGTGTGGTCGTGTAAAACAATATGGAAAGTACGATACAACTTCCATATTTTAACGAATTAGTGGCAAGCTGACAGAGTGTACCAACCAACGCAAAACGGCATTCGAATTATTACAAGCTAATGGATCTTTTACAACTAAAACAATAATTAAAAAATAATAGGAAAAATTATGACTATAAAAAATGGAACCATTGCGGCACCGAGTACGAAATGGAAAGAACAGCTTCTACCCGACGAGGCGAAGCTTCATACCGAGCATCTGCTTGCGTTTGACGAAGTCAGAAAAATAAAGGATGCCAAGTACGGAAAGGGACGTCAACTACATCGTAATGCTCTCCTTGGTTTGCACGGGCGTTTTGAAGTCCTGTCCGGTCTGCCTCAACATGCGCAACATGGTTTGTTTGCCGCCCCTGCCACCTACGATGCTTGGATTCGATTGTCGAATGGTGGCTTGGATCGCGCTCCTGATCGCAAGCCTGATATTCGCGGCTTTTCGATTAAGGTACGCGGCATAAAGGGTCCCAGTGCCTTAGGCTCTGGCGACACAGATTGTCAGGATTTTTTGATGATTCAGAAATCCGCTTTTGGATTTGCCAATAGTAAGGACTTTGTTGGCTTCGTGCACAACGCAGCGCGCGGTACTTTCTCCCTGTTTAAATATCTCTATGCCACATTTGGGTTGATCGGTGGCTTCCGAAAACTTAAAACCATGGCAGAGGCGTTCAAGGTGCCATTTACTGGTTTCGCGACCGAGAAGTTCTACACGGCAGCTCCGCTGGCTTGCGGACCCTACGCCGTTCGAGTACGCATCTTGCCTGCCAGAACCGATGCCAACGCAAACGCCCGTGAAAGCTGGTCGGACGACTTCCTTTCACAATTGGCGATAGGATCGTTGCGCTTTGAACTGCAATTACAGTTTTTTGTAGATGAGCAAAGGACACCTATCGAAGATGCGACCAATGATTGGCAAGAAGATGTGGCTCCGTTTGTCACGGTCGGCGTGTTAACCATTCCGACGCAGGATACGGAAAGCACCGAGGGCGTGAAACTCGCAGCAGATATTGAAGCAGCCGCATTTGACCCTTGGGGAGCCTTGATGGCGCATCGACCCTTGGGCGAGGTGATGCGGGCGCGCAAGGTCGTCTATTTTCAGAGCCAGACGGAGCGTAAAGTCTGACATCTCTTTTCAGGTCAGATTAGTGAACCCTGAAAATACGCGTCAATCTTTTCTTCCGCTTGCTTGTCATGCTGCGAACCGTTAAAATTTTACCTTACCACCCCTCAGTATAAAAGCCCATGCGACGTGTGTTGCATGGGCTTAGGCGTTTTGTACCCCCTCAGTATTTCACCGTTTTTTTACTCGTTTTTGATTGAAAACGGCTTTTTCATGATGTGTACACAAAAAACATTTAACTTTAAACTTGTTTACAAAAAGCGAACTGTCGCGCATACGTCACAACCTTTTAGTATGATTTTAATTGGCACATGAAAAAAAGTTATAACTAAAAATTACAAATAGGGTAAATTAACAGTAAAAATAAAATGGATTCAAATAATAAAATAGATGCTTTTCTATCACAG
>JANMJN010000536.1:0-3173 GCA_031371355.1 Saprospiraceae bacterium | reverse complement strand
CAAACCTGTACGCCGTAAATCAAGCGTCGGCAATTTTGGAATTGTTTGCGCTAATATGACTTCCGTTTCGGGAATTGTTTTACCTAATGAAGCGGCGAAAGCAGGTGCTAACGCCTTAGAAAGTGAACTTGCTAAGGTCGCCATAGGTACGAGTATTGAGGTCTCGTCACCATACATATTCAATCCGTCAAAATTAGGAGACCCTATGGTAGATGGATTTAAAAGTGTTGCGCTTTTACGACCTGTCGTATAATCATTGGCTCTCCAATCGGTTGCATCCAAGTACGCAACATTGGCTTTAACCGCAAAACGACCAAATGCTTTGGCATACCGCGCGGTTACTTGATACAGTGGGTCGGTTGTTCCCGATGCTTTGGAGGTATTGAAGCCCACTTTGGTCTGTACACTAAGCCCTTGAGAACTAAAAGGACTTTTGCTGGTCATCAAGATTATACCATTATAAGCATTGGGTCCATATAAAGCGGAAGCTGCGCCAGGCACCAACTCAACACTTTGAATATCTAATTCGGACACACCAATAAGGTTACCCAGAGGAAATTGAAGCAATGGAGAGGAATTATTCATACCATCTATCAATTGCACAAACCGATTATTAGCCGCCGACGCAAAACCACGTGTGTTCACCGACGTAAATGTCAGTGACCCTTTTTGAGTTTGCACACCTTTGAGATTGGCGAGTTCATCGTAATAATCTGGGGAAGACGCTTGCTTTATGGCAATGAGGTCTAACTTTTCAATCGTTACAGGCGACTCCAAAATGCGCTCCTCAACCCTTGATGCAGAGACAACGATATCTGAAAATATCGTGTTTTCATTTTCCATCAGTACATCCATTTTTTCAGAAAGGGCGGTTATTACTTGTTTTTCATAACCGACATACGTGACAACAAGCGTTGCGGGTAGAGTTGGGACATTTAGTTTGTATATGCCACTAATATCAGTAAGGGTACCGGTTTGACTATCTTTTATAAGAACACTCACACCGATCATCGGTTCTTTTGTATCCTTATCCTTGATTTGTCCACTAATTATTTTCTGGCTAAAGCCAAAAAGAGGTATTAATAAGGTGAGAGAAACAACGAATGTTGTTTTTGGCAGATATAATGTGACATTTTTCATACGTGTTGCAATTTAAAAATGAATTATAAGAATTAATTTTATCCAGAAACTGAAAACTTCAGAAGCTTCAGTTAAGCATGGAACAGAATTTACCTCGAAAAACAAAATATAAATCTTAACTATTCCGTAAATATAAAATATAATCTTATAATTTTTTTGATTTTACATTTTTATTTTCATCTGCCAAATGTGTTGTTGAAATCTTCTATCGCTTTTTTTGTGAATGTGAGGACATAATTATGACTGGTGAATAATACCCCCCTCAGTAAAAATCACGGTTTACTATTATCCCTTTTCAATCCAATTTAAAAACGGCGATACTTTCGGACGCGGTATAATTGCTTTATCGGGCGTAGGCATGGTTAAATGCACGACGATTCTTTGATTCAAATAGTTTTCAATGTCTTTAATGGCTTTTCGATTGACAATCATTTGACGATTGATGCGAAAAAACTGCTGTTGCGAAACAGCCGTTTCAATCTCATCAAGTGTTTTAAAAACGGGATGTTTTTCACCTTTAAAATTGTATAAATAAACAACTTCATTTTCTAAATAAACGAAAGCAATATCGGACACTAAAACTGGATAAATCTTTTCGCGGAAGCGAATGAGGAAACTGGTTTGATAAGACTTTTCTTTGGCGACTTCGTTTTTGAGGTTTATGGTTTGAATAGCGTGGGTCGTAAAACTGCCTTTGAGTTCTTCAACTTTAGCGATGGCTTGTTCGATGTCTTTTTTGTTAAAAGGCTTTAAAATATAGTCAATGCCGTGGTTTTTAAAGGCTTTTAAGGTGTATTCATCATAAGAAGTACAAAAAACAACGGGCAAATTGATAGCAATTTTATCAAATATCTCAAAGCTGTGTCCGTCCGACAATTGAATATCCATAAAAATCAAATCCAAATCGGGTTGATGTGCGCGTAGATAAGCGACTGCCCCTTCAATGCTGTCGCAAATGTTGACGACTTGATAAGTCGGATAAAACTCAATCAATTCTTTTAGCAAGAGAGCCGTTTTTTGCTCGTCTTCTACAATAAGTATTTTCATTTTTAAAATAATTTTATGGTCGTGGAATAAGTTGTTTCGTTTTGCTCAATACAGACGGCGTCTGTTAAGCCTGCGAGAGCATAACGCATCTTTAAGTTCTCAATACCCACACCGAATGATTCGGTAGGTAAGGTTTTCGGTTGATAATTATTGGTTATCGTGATGCTTTTAAGGTCTTTTTGGAACAGTTGAATGTTTAAAGGTTGGGTGGGTGAAAAGGTATTGTGTTTGATACAGTTCTCACCCAGCAATTGCAATGAAAAAACGGGTAAGTGATAGCTCAATGATGCATCCAATACGCTTGCTTCAAAAGATATGGCGTCTTCTTGTCCATATGCCATCAGAAATAGATAAGACTGCAAAAAGGCTAATTCTTCTTGAAGACTGACGGCGCTTCTTTCTTTTTTTAAAGTCTGGCGATACACATCCGCTAACTTTAAAATGTATGCTTCTGCTTGAGGGTCATCTGACCTGACCATAGTTTGTAAGGTCGTAAGGCTATGGAATAAAAAATCAGGATTGACTTGTTGAATTAAGAGATTGAATTGTGCTTCTATGTTTTCGGCTTGCAGCATTAAGTTTTCTATTTTTGCTTTTTCTCGTGCTTTTGTCCATTTAATACCCTCTATCAAAAATGCAGAAATGAGCGTAGTAGCAAATGCCCGAAGGCAAAAACTCAACGGTGGGAACACTGATAACCGTGTAAATAATGGGAACACTGATAACCGTGTAAATAAGTGAAGGACATAATAATCTAAACTACTAACAGAGATGAGATAAAGACTAAAGCCCAAAAAAAGGCTTCCCCATTTTACAAATAGGTTGTCAGAAATGTTTAATAATCTTTCATTCAAACGCCACAATCCTAAGGCAACCAATGAAAAGACGATCCAATTGAGCACAACACCTGATGTAAATAATAAATTATTCGTTAGGGCACCGAAGCCAGGAATAATGAATGCAAATATATAAGGTGCGTAGTTTAT
>JANMJN010000362.1:0-3538 GCA_031371355.1 Saprospiraceae bacterium | reverse complement strand
CGTTTCAATGTCTTACACGGCTTCAAACGCATTTTGGAATCGAACTATGCGGCTGAGGATTATCGGCTTCAAACCATTTTCAATAAGCTCGATTATGTACCTGCATTTTATGAAGCGGCTAAAAATCAGTTGACAAAATCCAACCGTTCGCTTGCCGACGATGCCGTTGAGCAACAAATTCAAACCTATCTTTTTTTTGATGAAACCTTGACGACGTTGCTCAACAATCGCCGTTTGATGACCCCTCAGTATTTGAGTCGCATTGAAGAGGCAAAGTTGGCGGTTAAGGATTATGTGGCTTTTGTAGAGAGTTTTCGAGTGCAATAGTTAACAACTTAACCAAACCAAACTAATCTCCTCAGGTGCTTTGATGCGTTCTGCAACGCGCATATATCGGTCAGCCAATTTTGTCAAATACACTTGTGCTTTTGCGGCTGCTCCATTTAAACCAGTGATACTTTCGATTTTCCAAAATTCAACCAAATGTTCAATGATTTTGGCATAATCCCAAGCCGTATAAATCCCTATTTTTTGAGTGATGGCTGCATAGCGGGCGAAAATATTTTCATCATTGCCTTTATCGATCAAAACAGCAGGCATAGCAATCTGCTTACGCATCATTTTTTCAAATGCTAACATAGCACCATTTGGGTCAATGTCAAATATCTGCCGCATAAAAGTTTTATAGGCTCTTTCATGCCTTGCTTCGTCGCCAGAAATAGTTGTACAAATACGAGCCAAAACGGTATCGCCAGCTTTTTCGGCTAATTTAGCGGTGTTGAGGTGCGAAATTTTCGTTGCACGCTCTTGAAACGAGGTATAAACCATCGCTTGGTAGGGATCATGGTCGGTATTGGCATCAAAACCATTGGTAATAAGGGTTTGAATGGTCTGTTCGACTTTGCGCATATCGGCGCGCCCCGACAAATAGAGATATTTATTCAACAAATCGCCGTGTCGGTTTTCCTCCGAAGTCCATTGACGCGACCAAGTGACCCAAGCATTTTCGCTCGTCAATTTTCGCATTGGATTGATGCCTTCGACAAGGTTGAAATAGGTTTGATAACTTGGGAGAGCTTCTTCCGTAATCATATTGCCAATAAGCGAAACGATGATTTCATCTGGAATGCCAGCTGTCCTTTCTCGCAATTGGCGTACTTGTTCAAGGGCATCTTCTTGGCTCATATCAGGCAAAAAATCAGTGGGTTGCCAGCAGGTCTTGATGTCAACAAGCAGCGTGTCTATGGCTGTGCGTACGAAAGGCTCGATTTGACTGATAACTTCTAAATTTTTTGACACCTCATTCGTGAGGATTGGCGTATTTGGTGATGTCATTTTCTTAAGTTTTTAAGTTTTAATGAACGTTGTGATTGGAAAGCTGCCCTTTATTCGAATATGTTTACTGAAAAATCGCTACTTCTTAAACAAAAATTGTTGCGGTAAGTTTTTAGGCTTACCACAACTTCTGATGAAAAGGGTGTAATAAGGTTAATTATTATTAGGGTTTGGGTCGAAAGTTTGATAATTAATTGGTTTTTAATCGCTTATAAATAGACAAATGATATGAATACTGTATCTTCTATATATATCTTTTTTGACAACTTCAATCAATTTAGCGAATTTTCGTTTTCTTTAAATACTGAAATTACAAAGGCAAAAAACAGATTTTATACTGCTTTTTGCCTTTGTTTTGCAAAAATACTGAGGGGGGAAACTTCAAAATCCAGATTCTAATTTTAAGATACGACTCTATGAATTTTGAAATTTCGAAATCAAGAATTAAACTCTTTTCTGTACCATCGCCGTCAATTCAGCTTCTGAAACCAATTTATTACCAACGTAAGCTTTACCATGCATTAAAGCGATACCTCGACGCATGGGATTAATTAAATCAAGACGGATGATTAATGTGTCGCCAGGAACAACTTTATGTTTGAAACGGCAATTATCAATTTTCAAAAAATAAGTATCCCAAATTTCATCATCGGCAGTATCACGCAGTATAAAAATACCACCTGTTTGCGCCATTGCTTCTATTTGTAAAACGCCTGGCATAACCGGATTTCCTGGGAAATGACCTTGAAAATAAGGTTCATTCATCGTAACATTTTTAATTGTAATGATATGTGTGTCACTAACTTCCATGACTTTATCCACCAACAAAAACGGGACACGATGTGGTATCTTTGACATGATTTTCACCGTATCCATATAGGGTTTTTGATTTGGGTCATAAATAGGAACATCTGTTGGGTTAGTCATCGTAAGTTGCATGATTCTATGATATTTTAATGATTGAACACTGAATGAGAAGCAAAGATAAATCTTACCCATTCAAATTTTCATTAAAAATACAAAAAAATTACGACAGCCAAATAAAAATTCGCTAATCTTTTTAGTCTTAACGCATTATTAATTTGCTGAAAATCATTATTTTAGAAAAAAAAACAAATATTAGTAGAAAATTGTTCGCTAAATTGAAAATGGCATATCAAACTGTAATTTTGCGAGATTGGCGTAGATGCCATTCTCTTTTTCATAAAGTTCTTCATGCGTACCTTCTTCAACGATTCGACCACCGTCTAAAACATATATTTTATCTACTTCACGTATTGTTGCCAAACGGTGTGCAATGATGATGCTTGTTCGATTTTCCATCAATAAATTGAGGGCATCTTGTACCACTTTTTCAGATTCGGCATCGAGTGACGAAGTCGCTTCGTCAAGCAACAAAATACTCGGGTTTCTAAGAATGGCGCGGGCAATTGCGATGCGTTGTCGCTGTCCGCCCGACAATTTAATGCCCCGTTCGCCTACAATAGTCTCCAAACCTTCAGGAAAGAGACGAATGAAGTCCCAACTATTCGATTTTTTAGCGGCTTCAATGACTTCTTGCTCCGTTGCATCGGGTTTGCCATAAAGAATATTCTCCTTAATTGTACCGCCAAAGAGCAATACTTCTTGCGGCACCAGTGCGAGATTCTGACGATATTCTGTAATATCATAGTCATTCATTGGTTTACCATCCACCAAAATGCGACCATCTTGATTTTCATGGAACCGCAAAACCAATTGCATAATCGTTGATTTACCTGCACCTGACATTCCAACAAGTGCGACTTTTTGACCTGCTTTTATCGTCAAATTGACCCCCCTCAGTACCTCGACATCTTCCCGAGTTGGGTAGCGAAATTTGACATTTTGAAACTGAATATCACCTTTTAAGCGATTTTCAGGTAGGATAGGGTGGTTTTTTACGTCAACTTCTGAGGGTGTATTGAGAATTTCGCGGACACGTTCTGTTGCACCTATTGCGCCAACGAGTTCTGTATAAAAGTTGCCCAAACCTGCAATCGAACCACCGATAATAGCTGTATAAGTGAAAAACATAATGAGTTCACCAGCCGTTATTTCACCAGATTGCAACATCGTCGCACCTTGCCACAATACAAAAAACAAAGCACCAAACAAAATAACGACAATAAAAGTAGCAAAAATGGCTCGCCATGCGGCAAATTTCATTGAAGTTTCGACCGAT
>JANMJN010000250.1:0-1592 GCA_031371355.1 Saprospiraceae bacterium | reverse complement strand
CAAATACTTGCCCAGATGTACATCGTAGCTGTTGGTTCCTAAACAATCGGGGCGAAAAGGTTGAATAACGATGTTGCCGTTTTCGATACTTTCTAAAATTCGTTTATCTGTAAAAATCATAATCTTAGTTGATAATGGATAATGGAAAATGGATAATGGAAAATGATTATCCATTTTCCATTATCCATTTTCCATTATTATTTTGTAATAAAAATCTTTTCCATACTGAGGGGGTCGCCTTCGGCGGAAAAAAGTTTGCAAAAGTAAAACCCTGCGGAAGGAAACACCAGGCTTTCAAGAGAAATTTGCGTTTCACCCCTGTCAATTTTTCTTTGTGAAATTTCAGAGCCGTTCGCGTTATAGACTTTCAACATCCCTTTTTCAAAAAAATCGCCAACAATAGCTATGTTTACGTCCGATACTGAGGGGGTCGGTGAAATGTGCATAGAGGTCTTAGAAGGCTTTACGTCTTTTGTTTTTGACAAAATACGGCATAAATTGAAGGTAGAAAGGTTGCCACCGCCTATACTTGCATTTATCTCAGAAGTAATATAAACCGTACAATTGTCCCATGGCGCAACAGCAACAGCTTCGCGTTGAGCAAATTGAGTCAATCCGAAAGTCAGTTCTTTTTTGTTGCCGAGCCAAAATTGCCGATTCGGGTAGTTCGAAAAAACCCATAGTTTTTGATAAGACATGAGCAACATTTTGCCATCTAAACCAAGGGCAGCACTTGTAATAGCACCATTGTACTTCCACGAACTGTCTGTTTCCCAAACCTGAACGAGCCGAGCGGTATAAGTACCCGCTTGTGTTGGCACACGATATATACGTGTTTTGCCTCCATAAGGCACAACATCAAAGTCTTTTGTAAAGATATAAATGGAGTCCGTAGTCGCAATCAAAGCCTCCGCATCGAAGTATTTCAAGGAGTCCACAGGCGGAAAACCGAATTGGTCTTCATATGTGAAGGCAATTTTTTCAGCATTTACTGTATCAGTCGGAAATAAAGAAGTTGCAGTTTGCGGAATGGGAATTTTGTAAATCGTTAAATCTCTACGGTTTTGACCGTTATTACCGAAGTCCCCGATGTAAAAATTGCGTTTGGCGGCATCTAAGGCAATGTCTTCCCAATCCAAATTATTGGCATTTTTAACAACAATGGTTCGCCGCAAAACACCTGTCGAATCGAATTGATAGAGCCGAGCTTTGTCACCTGAATCGTTGTGTGTCCAAAATACATTTGGCGACTCTACAACCAAGCCTGAACTCTCTTGAACAGCTGTCGGTAATGAGCAAACAACGCGCAAGCTAACGGTTTGGCAGCCTGCGAAAAATGGCAGTAAAATCAATATTTTAAATACCGATGCTTTCATCTTTTGACTTTTAAATGTTTACACATTTGTTAAAACATCAATAACAGATTTCAAAGCCACGAACATCGGCTCGCGTCCTTCTTTTGTCACCACACTATCTTCGTCCTCGACAAGATTGTCTTCAACAAAAGCAAGCAAATCTTCTTGCGGATATTTGTCAAAAAAAACATCCATGCGGTCATGGAAATGTTTTGCAGTAACTGTTTCGAGCCGCTG
>JANMJN010000200.1:0-4485 GCA_031371355.1 Saprospiraceae bacterium | reverse complement strand
CCGAACAGAGTCGTCAAGCCCTACTGCGCCGATGGTACTGCACCCCTGAGTGTGGGAGAGTAGGTCGCTGCCAACTCAATACAATCTAAGCCTTCCCGATTCATTTCGGGAGGGCTTTATTGTGTTATATCACTTCCCTACCCCCCTCAGTATAAATTACTAAAAAACCGTTGAAAATCTTAATTCTCAACGGCTTTTGATATTTTATCATTCAGCAAAGTTAGGAAAAACAATACGGCTAATAAGCCAATAACCTTCATAGATAAAATTCATATAGCCTTTCCCTTTCGTTTGTTCCAGCTTATTACTGCCTTTTAGAATGCCTTCATAATCCAAACGAAAATCGACACCTGCAAACTTTATATCTTCTCTAATGTTCTTTATTTCAATATTTAGTATTTTTAAATGATTGATTTTCAATTTTTTAAATTGCTTTCTAAAGCTTTCAAGCCGCTTTTCATAAACCCCTTTTTCTACCATTTCATCATCCTTTTCTGTTGCCATAGCAGGTGAAAGAAAATAAGATTTGAAATCGCTTTTGAGATTCATAATAGAATTGAAAAAACTTTCAACATCCCTTTTTAAATCATACTCATCATTCGGATGAAATTCCTCGTAAATAAATCCGTGTATCATGCCTGGTATCCGCATATTACTAATCGGCTTTTCAAAAAATTCCTCTGTGACAAAACGATACACCGTTTCAATTGGATAATCTGCCAGAAAATCTAAATGAATGGCATTTTCTTTCATGATGTCGAACAAGCGGTCTAATGATGTTTCAACATCCTTAGTGTCCAAATCGTTAAACGACTTAAACTCTGGCTGTCCGATAAAGCTATAAACCGTGATTTCTGTAGCATCTTTGTACTGGCTTTCAAATGTGTTCAGGTAATCGAGCCATTGCGATTCTACTTCAAGTGGTAATTCTGGCGTATCGGGCGAAGAAGACATCGAGCCGAACATGGCACCATATTCCATTTCAAGATTGAGTTTTTTTAACTCATTTTCAACGCGCAATTGCGCTTCGTCGTCGGGTAAATCGTGTTTTTCTTGCATAGTGATGTGATTTTTTAATTTAATAAGTCAATTCTTAGTATCCGTAAATGTAAAATTTAATTCCATTTTTTTTTAAAATTTATAGACCTACTCAGTATAACACACAAAAAATGTTCTTCAATAAGTTTAGTTTTTAAGTTAATTAGCCCATTTGTGGCTCATATGGACTGCGATAGCATCGAAGTTTTATACCGTTTCTGGGAACAGAATGTAAATGAATCAAACTTGAAAAGACATTCGATTTTATACCTTATTATTCAAATAGATTTATGACTTAATCCCCCTCAGTAAAACATACATTTAAAAAGCCTCGCAAAACAACACGTTTTACAAGGCTTTTTAAATTTTTTATGAAAAAAATATGCTAATACTCCAACAACCGCATATCAATCTGCCTTGTCTCTAAATCGGCGGCGACAATTTGTACCGTGACAGGCTGCCCCATCTTCAAAACTTTACCAGACCGAACACCCCGCGCCCGCAAACGAGAAGGCTCAACCTCAAACGGTTCGGGACAACGACCAAAATCAACCATCCCCTCAGTCAACATGTGCTTGATTTCGACAAAAACGCCGCGTTCTATCATCCCACTAATGATACCTTCAAAAGTATCGCCGATATGCCCTTTGATGTACTCCACTTGCTTGTATTTGATGGATTGACGCTCTGCATCTGATGCCTTTTTTTCTTGTTTTGAGATATGTTTGCATTGCTCTTCGAGCTTTTCCTTGTCAAAACGTTTAATGGTTTCTAAATTCTCAAAAAGAATGCGATGCGCTAAAACGTCGGAATAACGACGAATCGGCGATGTGAAATGACTGTAAAATTCAAATGCCAAACCATAGTGCCCAATATTGTCCGATGAATAAGCCGCTTTTGCCATACAACGAATGGCGATAGGTGTTAATACTTTCAGATTTTCATCTTTCTCCGCCTTTGCAGCCAAATCGTTGAGCGATTTAGCGATGTTTTGAGGCGTATCAAGATTCATTTTTACGCCCAATTCACTGGCAAAAGAAGCAAAATCACGCAATTTGTCCACATCTGGTAAGTCGTGAATCCGATAAATATAAGGCACTTCTATGCCTTTTGAACGGGAACGTTCATCGCGTTTTGCCATAAAAGTGGCGACTTCTTTATTTGCCAAAAGCATAAAGTCCTCGATGAGCAAATGGGCTTCTTTTCTTTCTTTTATAAAAACTTCAATTGGAACGCCATGTTCGTCTAATTTGAATTTAACTTCATCTGTTTCAAAATTAATAGCGCCATTTTTGAAACGTTTTTTGCGTAAATGATGCGCTATTTGATTCATTTTTAACAATTCATGTGAAAAATCACCTGTTCCAGCTTCCAAAATTTCTTGCGCATCTTCATAGGCATAGCGACGATCGGAGTGAATAATCGTCTTGCCAAACCATTTTTTGACGATTTTATATTTATCATCAAATTCAAAAACGGCAGAAAATGTCAGTTTGTCTTCAAAAGGTCGCAATGAACACAGTTCATTCGACAACCTTTCAGGCAACATCGGGCAGACTCGATCAACCAAATAAACCGATGTCGAACGCAAATACGCCTCGCGGTCAAGAGCCGTTTGTGGCTTAATATAATGCGTCACGTCGGCAATATGAATACCGATTTCGATATTGCCATTTTTCATAACTTGGAAAGATAAAGCATCGTCAAAGTCTTTGGCATCATAAGGGTCAATCGTAAACGTTGTAATGCCTCTGAAGTCGCGGCGCACCTTGAAACCATCCCCCCCAGTATGAGCTGCCACACGCGGCGTATCATCGTCAATCAAAGCCGTTTCTGCTAGAACATCGTCTGGGAAAGTAATGTTAAAGCCATTATTTATCAAAATCGCTTGCATTTCGATATTACTCGTCCCCGGTTGACCGAGTATCGCCGTGACTTTACCGAACAGTTTTTTATTGCGTCCTTCGCCCCAATCCGTGATTTGGACGACGACTTTTTCGCCATCTTGGGCATCTTTTGTATCATCCATTCGGATAAAAATTTCAGGCACATCAATGCGGTCAGGCGTAACGATAGCAAACTTTCGGGTAATGATAAACACGCCGATGAAATGATCCATCGCACGTTTGACTATTTCAATCACTTCGCCATCGGGTTTTCTGCGATTGCTACCGCGCCTACTTTCTGGAAAATAAACACTCAATTTTACGCGGTCGCCGTTCATAGCACCCATGACGAGTTTGGCGGGCACATATACATCGCTATCTAAGCCTTCACAAACCACATAAGCAGCACCCGTTTTGGTCATATCAACGATACCTTCATATATTTTACGTCTGTCTGTTGACGTTCTCTGCGGTCTAACGTGCGGATTTAATTCTTTGAACTGCGAGTTTGGTGCCTGTGAAGAGTTTCTTGTCCGAAGAAGTTCCTTGGGAGGAGAGTCCAAATCGGCTTCTCTTGGAACGAATTTCTTTTTGACAACAGCCGGTTTTGTTTGCTCTGCGGTCAGTTCGCCCGATACTTCAAGTTGGTCGAGCGCATATTGTACCGAATCTTTATTATTGCCAATACCTAATTTCTCAATAATGTGTCGTGCAGAAAACTTCTTAGATGGATTGTCTCGAAAGAGTTTTAGAATGCCTTTTTGGAGCTCTTGAGTTGAGATTTTATTCTCGTTTTTTTTGTTTTTTTTCATGTGAATATATTGATAATCAATGTGTTTTTGATTTTTTGTTTAAAATACTGAGGGGGTTAATAAGGACGTATGGAAGAGTCTTGTCGAGTGTCAAAAAAATCACAAATAAAAAGTGTTTTACCTTTTGTACGAAAATAAAGTTGATGATGCTTTCCAAAATTAGTCATCAACAATGTCTTCGTATCTCGCACTTTTCTACCACTTGTTGGATGCTTACATACCCAATCAATTCTTTCGTAAAGTTCATCAGCAAAGTTTAGGGCAGTTTTCAAAGAAAAATTATCAACTAAATATGTCGTTATCTCATTGAATGTACGCAAAGCCCGATTGTTCCAAATTATTTTTGTAACCATTGAGCATGACGTTTTTTTACTTCTTCATGAGATACCCAATTTTTAGGGTCAAAGCTTTCTTCATAAGATTTTAAAATGCGTTCTTGATGAACAGCAGGAATTTCATCCCACCAATCGTCGTCTTCGGCGGCTTCTTTAATGAGTTTCATCATTTTCTTCAAAATCTTTTCTTTTTCAATTGACATAATGATTGAAACCATGTCATGTCGCATTTCTATTACACTCATTTTTCTAAAAATTTAAAAGTGAAAAATGTTAATCAATGCCTCAAATTTACGCCTTTTTATCGAAATTACTGAGGGGGTGCTTTAAATAATTCTCATTCTTCAAAACGGAAATTAGTTCATTTAAGTTACCAATTTCCCGCAAATTTAACCATTTAGCCGCTTGTTTTAT
>JANMJN010000199.1:0-2079 GCA_031371355.1 Saprospiraceae bacterium | reverse complement strand
AAAATAGTTAATGGGGTAACATATGCCTTCTACAATGACGGTAATGGCTGCCTTGATTTCTTTGCACCCATGAATGGTTCACTGCCTGTTCCATTTGCAGGTGGTACTTGGGACGTTAATATATGGAATGCGGCTACGAATACAGTACAGCATACAGGTAGTAAATTAGACAGTGGTAGCCGTGCAGACCATTTCAAATCAGCCAATATCATAAGAGAGGGCATAAACCCACCGCTTAATGGTAGCCTTTCCCCGCCAAACTGGACATGGCACCATCACGAGGACAAGGGGCGATTACAGTTGATAGATAGAGATGTACATGCGGCATTTCCTCACAGGGGCGGATTTTCTATATGGGGAAAATAAATCATTAAATTTAAACCACGACGATGAATTGGTTACCGTATTTATTTACAACTCAACCCGAATGGGATTTATCCGTACTAAAAAGGTACGAAGAAGGGTGGCATATCACATTCCCAGAATCGTACAAACAACTTGTTGCACGGCATCAAGGAAAACGACCAGAAAGGAATATGTTTGACTTTTACATAGACAATAAGAAAAATACGACAATCATGGGGCCTTTATTTCATTTTATAGAAAATTCAACGGAATATAAAAGTTATCATATTGAAATCAATTATCTGGTTTACAAAGATAGATTACCGGCCTATATCATCCCTTTTTCTGAAGACCCTGGAGGATTTCAAATAGCTTTTGATTATAGAAAATTTAATAAAGACCCGATGATTGTTCTTATTAACTCCGATGCCTTAACAAAAGAAGAATCAGTGATATATATTGCCAAAGATTTTGATTCCTTCTTAAAAAAACTATACGTTGAACAATAAATACGGCAAGTTTTATTTTGCCGTCGCTTAAAACGCCTCAATCCCCCCCGTCAAATTCCAAAGATTATCAAAGCCCAACGCCTCTAATTGGGTAATCGCTTTGGTACTCCGTCCGCCGCTTTTGCAATGCACGACGACTTTTTTATCTTTTGCAATCAAATCCGTTTTTTCGGTCAATATACTGAGGGGTATCAATATGCCGCCTAAGTTTGCGATGTCGTATTCATACGATTCACGCACGTCAATGAGTTGAAAGTCAATGTTTTGTGCCATCATTTCTTTTAATTCTGTGGCGGAAACCTCTTTGATACCCCTTTCAGTATCAAGAGCCGTTTTAGGTTTAAAACCACAAAACACATCGTAGTCAATGAGTTCTGTAATGGGTTCATATTTAGGGTTTTTACTGGTTTTTAAAACCCGTGTTGTAAAACTCGCCGCATCAAAAATAAATAAACGCCCTGCTAAAGGTTCGCCAATACCTGTCAATACCTTTATCACTTCCGATGCTTGCATCGAGCCAATGATGCCAGGCAAAACGCCTAAAACACCGCCTTCGGCACAATCAGGCACTAAGCCAGGCGGGGGCGGAGCAGGGAATAAATCACGATAATTAACGCCGCGCTCACCATTATTAGAGAGATTAAAAACAGAAACTTGTCCTTCAAATCTAAAAATGGAAGCATAAACATTCACTTTACCTGTTAAAACACAAGCATCATTGACAAGATAGCGCGTTTGGAAATTATCAGTGCCATCGGCAACAATATCGTATTGAGATACCAAATCGAGCGCATTTTCCCGTGTTAAAGGCATATAAAAAGCGTCAATTTCGATTTCTGGATTCATGGCTAACAACTTCTCACGCGCCGTTTCTGTCTTAGATTTGCCAATATCTGCTACATTATAAAGGATTTGACGGTGCAAATTGGATATATCCACCACATCGGGGTCAATGATGCCGATGCGCCCAACGCCCGCCGCCGCCAAATACAACAACATTGGACAACCCAAGCCACCCGCGCCCACGACCAAAACCGAACTGTTTTTTAAGCGTTTCTGTCCTTCCATACCGAAATCAGGTAGGGCAAAGTGCCGAGCATAACGAACTAATTCTTGTTTCGAGAAATCCATTTTCACTAATGATGAATGATAAATTATGAATGATGAATGTGGGGTTGTAGTTGGTTGAACAATGCTGAACGTTCTTCGGGTGTATTGACATTCA
>JANMJN010000130.1:0-2122 GCA_031371355.1 Saprospiraceae bacterium | reverse complement strand
GGAATGTGCTTATCGAGCATGGCTTGCATGATTTCTTCAATCGTTCCTTCGCCTTCGGTTTTAGGTAGGCTCATTTGGATTAAGCCACTTTTGATGATTCTTGGCATCGCTAAATATTTTATTAAGTGTTAAAAATCTAATTTGTCTGAAAATACTGAGGGGTATAAAAAAGTTTGAAATTATGAAAAAAACGTTATTTTTGCATAAAACACCTACAATTATGGCATCAGAAACGCTTGTTGAATATAAAAAAACGCCTACTACTTCGGCTATTAATGGGCAACCCTATATCTCTTGGGAGGCATTCAAAAAAAAGTATTTAAGCCGAGAGGACGGTTTTAAATACGAATGGCTTAGTGGTATTGTCGAAAAAACTAAACGTACTATGGATTACACACAATTTTATATTTTGAGCAATTTGCTTACTAAATTCCGTTCACTCAATATTGATGGAGAATTGATATCTGAAGGGGATGTTTTTTTTATTGAAAATCATCGCCGCCCAGATATTGCATACTTTACAACGGAACAGATTGATGCGGCAGCAGATGGTGTTAATCCAAATGCAACATTTGTTATTGAAGTCATTTCAAACACAGATGCGATTAACCGTGTAAATAAAAAAATGCAAAACTACCGTGCCGCAGAGGTGAAGGTGGTTTGGCATATTTTCCCACAAACAAAAGAAATCCACATCTATTGTGGTAACAATTTAAAAACTGTTTACATTAAAAGTGGCGACGAAATTTGCTCTGCTGACCCTGTTTTACCCGACTTCAAAATGACTGTTTCAGATGTTTTCAAGAGAAAAGACAAGGAAAATGCTTAAATCTTATTCGAAACCTTACCTCTTTTAATAAACTGCCCATATCCTTTTTCGACTAAACATTCTCCGTTATCAATCGCCACTTGACCCCTCAGTAAAACCGTCTTTACTTTGCCTTCTAATTGCCAATCTTCATAGCCCGAATAATCCACGTTCATGTGGTGCTTTTCAGCCGATAAATTATGCTTTTCTTTTGGATCAAAAATAACGATATCAGCATCTGAACCAACCGCAATCGTGCCTTTACGTGGATACATACCAAATATTTTTGCGGCATTCGTCGAAGTCACTTCTACGAATTTATTGAGCGTAATGCGTCCTTTGCCGACCCCCTCAGTATAAAGCAGCTCTATGCGATTTTCAATAGCTGGATGACCATTGGGAATTTTTGAAAAATCGTCTTTGCCCATCAGTTTTTTCTCCCACGTAAATGGGCAATGGTCTGTGGCAACGACTTCAATAATGCCTTGATTGATGGCAGCCCACAAGTGTGTTTGGTCTTTTTTCTCGCGTAAAGGCGGCGACATGACCCATTTTGCGCCCTCAAAATTGGGCTTTTCGTAGAGCGAAGCGTCCAAAAGGAGGTATTGAATACAGGTTTCACCAAAAACCTTTTGATTGCGAAAATTGGCTTGACGGATGGCATTTACAGCCCCTTCACAAGTCATGTGCACGATATAAATCGGGCAATTGTTATAAAACCCAAAGTCCGTAAAACGATGTGACGCCTCCGATTCTGTAATTTCAGGTTGCGATAAATAATGATAAACAGGTGTTAATTTACCTTCAGACCGATGTTTGGCAACCAAATAATCAATCATATCACCATTGGTTGCGTGGGCTGTCACCATGCCACCGACACGACGGACTTCTTGCATTAAACCATTCATTTGCCTGTCGTCAATCATCAAAGCCCCGCGATATGCCATGAACATTTTGAAGGACGTAATGCCTTCTTTTTCAACCAAAGGCTCTATTTCTGCCTTGGTTTGGTCATTAAAATCAGTCACAGCCATGTGAAAGGAGTAGTCACCAACAGCATTGCCACTGGCACGACCCGACCATTCTTCAAAAGCAGAATAAAGCGAATGTCCTTGTTTTTGAAGAATAAAATCAATGACCATTGTTGTGCCACCATACAAAGCGGCGCGTGTGCCTGTTTCGTAAGTATCGCTTGAAAACGTACCCATAAAAGGCATTTCGAGATGCACATGCGGGTCAATACCACCTGGAAAAATGAGTTTTCCTGTGGCATCTATGGTTTGAGTGACCCCCTCAGTATTTTTCAAATTTTTG
>JANMJN010000156.1:0-2582 GCA_031371355.1 Saprospiraceae bacterium | reverse complement strand
ACGTTTCAAACGGAGCGCAAGGCATTGATTGACAATACTTTGCAATTTCAATTTGATTTAAAAACGGGCGATTCCGTCAAAATAGGAGAGAAGACTTACCAAATTGCAGGTGTCGTCTTATCCGCGCCTGGGCGTTTAGGTTTGCAGTCTGCGGTAGCCCCCTCAGTATATTTACCGCTTTTGGAGGTAGATTCTGCTAATTTATTGGTGCGTGGCAGCCGTGTTCAATATCAATATTTTTTCCAATTGGACAAAAAGAAAGACTATGACGGTTTGACAAAAAGCATAAAACCACAACTGACAGAAGCCAAATATAATGTCGAAAACATCAACGACCGCAAACGTACAACAGGCAATTCGTTCAATCAAATGGCAGATTTTTTGAATCTCGTAGGGTTCATTGCCTTGCTTTTGGGCTGTATTGGTGTCGCTTCGGCGGTCAATATTTATGTGAAAGATAAATTGCCCACGGTAGCGATTTTGCGTACTTTGGGTGCCAGTGGCAAACAAGCCTTTTTGATTTATTTGACTCAAATTGCGGTCATGGGCTTAGGCGGTGCCGTGTTGGGTGCTGTGATAGGCACATTGATACAAAGCTTTTTGCCCATTGTTTTAAAAGATTTTTTACCCATCGAAAACGTTTCAGCCGACCCCTCAGTAACAGCCATTTTTCAAGGTGTTATCACAGGTTTGGGCGTGTCCGTTTTGTTTGCTTTATTGCCTTTATTAGCTATTCGACGCACATCGCCGCTTCGGACTTTGCGCAGTGGTTTTGAGGAAGCCGAATCGGGACGTGACCCTTTGCGCTGGTTGATTTTCGCCTTGATTGCCTTGTTTATCTTCGGTTTTACTTATTTACAAACGCAAAGTGTCAAAAGTAGCTTGATTTTCATAGCGGGTATCGGCACTGCTTTTGGCTTGTTGGCGGCTGTTGCCAAGGGTTTAATTTGGGTTTTGAGCCGCCGCGTACTGAGGGGTGTCTCTTACGCTGTGCGACAAAGCGTCGCGAATTTGCACCGTCCACAAAACCAAACATTGACCTTAATGGTGAGTATTGGTTTGGGTACAATGCTGATTTCCACCTTGTTTTTAATTCAACAACTTCTGCTCAGTCAAATCTCTTTTGCGGGTTCAGGCAATCAACCGAATATGATTTTGTTTGATATTCAGCCGCAACAGCGTGATTCTGTAGCGCAACTCGTTGCGGATAAGAAAATGCCGATTATCCAAAAAGTGCCGGTTGTGACGATTCGTTTGGAAGAACTCAACGGTTTGTCGCGCATTCAATATCTGAAAGACTCCACAAATCCGATTCCGAAATTCATTTATGAACGTGAATGGCGCGTGACTTACCGTGATACGCTCATTGCTTCTGAACAACTTTTGGAAGGTCGTTTGCCGCCTAAAGGAAGATTGGCTGATGGTACAGTCGGTGTCACTGTTGCTGACAATATAGCCAGAGATATGCGGGCAAAGGTGGGTTCAAAAATCACTTTCAACGTGCAAGGTGCGCTTATAAACGCAACGATTACAGGGATTCGAAAGGTGGATTTCAACCGTGTGCAAACCAATTTTCTCATTTTGTTTCCAACAGGTATTTTGGAAGCTGCACCACAATTTGATGTCGTTATCACCCGCGTCGAGTCTGCTGAACAGTCAGCTAAATTTCAGCAGCAATTGGTCAAAAACTATCCAAATGTTTCTGTTGTGGACTTGACGCAGATACTAAAAACGGTAGATGAAGTTTTGTCAAAAATCTCATTTGTCATTCGTTTCATGGCATTATTCAGCATTTTGACGGGTTTGATGGTGTTAATCAGTTCCGTTTATTTATCAAAATATCAGCGTGTTCGAGAATCTGTTTTGTTGCGCACCATTGGCGCAAGTTGTCGCACAATATTGACAATCAATGGTTTAGAATATCTTTGGCTCGGTAGTTTAGCAACTTTAACAGGCATCGGTTTGTCCTTGATTTCAGGTTATGGC
The DNA here is from genome assembly GCA_031371355.1 of Saprospiraceae bacterium. GTDB lineage: Bacteria > Bacteroidota > Bacteroidia > Chitinophagales > Saprospiraceae > JAAFJT01. Next base: position 596 of record JANMJN010000156.1, on the reverse strand, counting down.
TTAGCGCAATTCGTTTTCAAAATTCCCTTTAAAATTGATTGGCTACCGCTTTTAGCGACCCCCCTCAGTATAACAGCATTGGTCGTCATCATTGGTCTTGTGAGTACGCGCAAAGTGGTGAGTGAATCGCCTTTGGAGGTTTTGCGACAGGAGGTGTGAGTTAGATAGTTGGTGTTAAAAAATAAAAAAAACAGCCGTTTCTTGTTGAGGAATGGCTGTTTTTTTGTGGATACTGAGGGGTATTATTTTGAATGCCAATTGTTCAAATATTTTTTTAAGATTTCATCTAACAAAATTTGTTTTTCGTCAAAGCCTATCGGTAAAGCCAATATACCATGCAAACGACTGGCTATAGATGTTTTGTCTTGTTTTTTAGGTGGCATTGGCTTCTTGAATTTTGACAACTGAAGCATTAATTGCTGAATGGTTGATTGCAATTGGTTATATTCTAATTCAGATATTGTTATCGCTTTCATCTTATTTTATTTAAAGATTAATTCTACTTTGGCACTTTAGAATAACGTACACTTCACGTTAGGGAAACTTTAAAAGTTTCCCTAACGTTTGCCTTGAATATCCCCTCAGTATAGCCGCCT
>JANMJN010000027.1:0-2751 GCA_031371355.1 Saprospiraceae bacterium | reverse complement strand
ATTGTAAGCCCGAATATAAAACGTGTAAGACGTACCACTTTTTACACCAAAACTATAACGAAACTGTCCTGTTAATTCATCAAATTCAAACGTATTGACATCCTCGCCATTCACTTTGAAGATGATATAAGCCTTGGGTGTTTTTGTAATCGTTGCTGTTACGACGCTCACCAAAGGTTTAGGGTCGAAAGGGTCTGTTACGGGTTGCGTCACATTAAAGTTCGAAATCGTTGGCAAAGGTGAAACGGTATTTTCTGTTTCGCTGGGAGTTGGAATGTTTTTGTTATTGCCTTTTGTGGGTGGCACGACTATTTTTCCGTAAGTAACACGCACCGTTTTTTCATCTTTTCCATCCTTGTTTGTGGCACTTACAGTAATGGTGTTGATACCTTCGACTAAGCTGAGACGTTGGCGAATTTGACGCATAACATTCATATTTGCACCTATTTCAGTGCCATTCAGTATGATTTTAACGTCTTTACTGCCTGCAACCATATTATCTATCTGCGCTTCGAGCGTTACTGCAGGGTCAGTAACTGTCTTGCCGTCTGTTGGATTCATAATGTTGACACGCGGCGGACGAGGTGTATCAGTGATAACAGGTTTGTTATATGTCACCGTTGTGGTGGCGGCATCTGAACCGCTTTGATTTGTGACCGCAATTCTGATGGTATTCGGACCAGCGTCTAAATTCAAACGTGTTTTGATAAGTTGCGTCGAAGGCTCAAAATTGAAAGATTGCCCCCGTCCATTCATCGTCACTTGTATTTGACTTTGGTTACTGATATTACTTGTTGTCGCTTGAACATCAATATCTGAATTTTTTGTGAATGTCCCGTTTATGGGTTGCAAAATAGAGACCCGCGGCGGTGTCGCAACGACTCTTGGACGATAAATAAACCGCACCATATCCTCATTCGAACCATCGTTGTTCGAAACACGTATGCGGATAGCATTTTCACCTTCAATCAGGTTTATTCGTGCAGAAACTGCTCTATTGTAGTTATCATAAGTAAAATTCGTGCTTTGGTAGCCGTTGACAATCATTTGGACTTGATTTTGTGAAGTCACATTTGTCGTTACCGCACGTACTTCTATTGTTTGTTGTTCAACCACAGCATTATTTCGTGGCTGCGAAATCTGTACAGTCGGCGGATAGCGGCGACGTTCAGCGCAATTCACATCAGCTCTATCATTGTCTTCGCCAGACTCATTTCGTGCACTAATAACAATCTGATTTGAGCCTGTAGCAAGGTTGACGGACCCCCTCAGTATTTTTGTTGAATAATTGTAATTGAAATCTGTAAACGTCCGCCCATTAACGGTCATCGTAATATCACGATTATTATTGACATTTTCAACTCGTGCTTCAATCGTCGTTTGGCAGCCACCAAATGAGTTTTCCACAGGATTACTCGTTGACATAATGCGAACAAGAGGCGGATTTACGCGTTGAACAACGATCGGGCGATAATTAACAGTCACGGCATCAGAAGAGGAACCTGCAGAATTTCGAGCCGTAACGACTATCGAGTTTTGTCCTTCGTTCAAGGATACGTCATGGCTCAATTCGCCATAGCTGAAACGGAAATCGGTGTAATTTCGTCCATTGACCGTTAAAGTCACATCTTGAAAATTGGTTACATTGTCATTTCGCACCCGAATCATTTGTCTGTTGCGGTCAGTTTCTGAATACGAAGCAGGTGAAGTAAATTTCACACGCGGCGATTGAGTTGTCGGTGTCGTTGGATTGACAACAACAGGCGGCGTAACGACGACTGGTGGCGTAACGACAACAGGCGGGTCAGGCAATCTTTGTTTTTCTAAAACATTGATTGTAATTGTTTTATAATCAGAACCAAAAGGGTTTTCGCCCTTGACTATGATGGTGTTTTCACCTGTTCGTAAAAACACATCGGCATTTACATCATTGTTTTTGAAGGTGAAATTGGCTTGAACACCATTGACTGTTAACTTAATATCTTCTTTATCAGACACGCCTAAGACTTCTGCTCTAATCGTTTCAATGGCATCATAAGTGTTGTAAGGACTGTTAGAAGGGCGCAAAATCGTTACTTTTGGTGGGTCACCATCATAAACTTGACGTTTGTGGTTGCCTAAAATCCATTTGAATTGTAGGTTTGTGTAATGGTGAATATCGTTTTGTGCAGTCAACGTTGAGTTATCTTTCCAACGTTGTCCGACGAGTAAAACAGTTTTTTAAAAAGTAAATTTATGACCTAAAACGACCATGAAACGAGGCGAAAAGTGATAACCCAATTCAAAACCCAGATTAGGCATAAAATCAACATGTGCGCTATCTCCAAAACCATCCGCTTTTGTTTCAAATGTACCATCTAAGAAGCCTTTGACGTTGGCTACTGAGGGGTTATTCAAAGTCGAATAAGCATATTTCTTATTGTTGTCGTCGAGTTGGTCAATTTTGACATTGTAATAATCCAAACCCAAACCGCCAAAAAGAGTGGCATATACACCTGTCCGTTCTCGCAAACGATTCAATGTTATCACGCCTTCAATACCCAATTCGGCTTGGTCAGTACGATAATTGGCATAGTATGAGCCTTCGCTTTTATAATTCACCGAAGGGTTGTAAGTACCATTGACAGCTGGATTACCTGATACGCCTGAGGAGGGTGAAGTATTGAAGCCCAATGACTTAGCATACATTAAGCGACCACGCACGCCAAAATCAGCTGCACCGCCCGCATTGTGTAAAAGGTTTTTTTCTAA
>JANMJN010001359.1:0-3160 GCA_031371355.1 Saprospiraceae bacterium | reverse complement strand
GTTCTTTTTCTGCCAATTCTTGGTTTTTCAGGGCTTCTTGTTGCGCTTTTTTCTTGTTATTATCTATCATAGGTTCTTTAACAGCATCGGAATAACCTTGGCGCACAGCTTGAACAAAAAAGCCCGCCGCCTCCTTCACTTTCCCTTGCGTCAGTGCATTTTCGGTCACACGAACCGCTTGTTGAATGGCTTCTTCACTGTGGTTTTGTACCAAAGAGCGCAACATTTTGGCAGAAACGCCCCAATTTGTACAAATCAAAGGGGTTAAATCCACGATTAAGCGTTCATTGTCCAAGTTAGGCGAGTCCACCGACTGCCCTTTTTGCAGCTTTATCGCCTTTGTATTCGGCACATCGCCCTTTGACAGTTGTCCGCCGCCCGTTTCTTTGATGTGAAAAATAATGGCGACAACCTTTTTGCCTTTTTTGACTTCTTGGTAAGCAAAACTGATGTCCGTCGTATCCGTCAATCGTTTTTGTGCTTCTTGTAATACAGCCGCTTTAAAATGCCCATACAACTCGTATTTATCCGCCACACCCAACATTTCCTTCAAATCTTCGAGCAATAACTCGACCGTTGGCTGCCGTCGACCCCAATACTGCTTTAACAGATGGTATAAACGAATGCTCGTGCCTGTGCGCAGAAACTTGTAATTCCGCAAATCCACTTTCGTAAAGTCTTTTTGCAATTGTAAAAGGAAAGGTTTTAGCTGTGGATGAAAGGTCAGGCGGATGAAAAGGGGGTCATTTTTTACCATTTTTTCTGGTTTTGCAAAACCCGCAATCAGGTTGGTTTCAAGCACCATACGCCGCCCAGTTTCGTCCTTATAGGTGACCACCACACGCCGTTCAAGCAACCGTGAGGCGGCATCTAACACGTAGCGATAAACACTGCCACCGTCCGAAATCCCCAAAAAATTGATGAGATCCTTGACATAAACGGTGTATTCTTTAAAGTCTTCGTCTTCAGGCGCAATGTCAGAACACATTTTCCCAAATATCAGAAACTCCCAAAAACTCATATTGTCTTTGTATTTCGCCCTGATAAAATCATTGGATTGCACAAAAATATGCTCCGAATTTGCCAATACGACAACAGGTTTGTTGTCCAACGTTTCTTGTTCCATGTCTTAAAATTTGGGTAAAAATACTTTTTATCATTCAGTTTTACGAATAATGATATTTAAAAAAAAGGCAAATTTTTAAAGTCCGTACATTTAATGATAGTTAAAAGGCGTTGTTTTACAAATGCATCCGTATATTTTATGATAGATATTGTTTGGAGAGATTCAACGCCGGAAATTCGTATTTTTTACGATAGTTGCCCGTATAAACCCTGATAAACGAGTGTATATTCTATGATAAATAAGCGTATATTTTATGATAGGAGTCCGTATAAAGTCCGATGGAAGCCCGTATATTCTAAGATAATAGCCCGTATATTTCTCGATAATAAAAATCTTAATACTTTGGTTATCAATTAGTTACAAGGCTACTAAACAATAAACAATTAAACAGAATAAACTTATGAAACAACAACAATTTAAATTGTTGTTGTTGATTTTTAAGTATTAAAAGCTGATACACAATAGGATTACTTCGATGCAAAAAAATTGTTTAAAAGTTTTTTTTCTGCGCAACTATCAGACATTATACGGACTACGACATTGTACAACTATCAGACATCCTACGACGTTATTCACTAAGCCTTTCGGTTAGGCGGTATCGGTTTATGTTATCTAGGTTTTCAACCGGTATCATAGCCTTAAATGCTTGAATTTACCTTTATTCATTGTATTTAAGCGTTTTATGCTGATAATTTAGGCTGGTGCGAGTGTTTTAAGGATTACGGTGTTTAAAATTCAAAATAATTCTTCGAAGAAAATTTTATTTGTTTTTACACTGTAAACAAAGATTAGACTTACGATTTATTGTGTTTGCCATGTAAACAGAGATTATTTGATAAATAAACTTTAATGAGGAACGTTTATTAATAGACAAGCCTAATAGTGATCATTGCTCAAGATGATGCGCGTCATGTCATTTTAGATGGAGTAGGGGAGACCTTTGCTCATAAATTAAAAACTCTTTCACCCACATTTTAAATATTCAGTCTTATGAAAGCGATAAAAAACATCCTCGTTCCTATTGATTTTTCTGACAATTCTAAAGCCGCTTATGAATACGCTGTTGCGATGGCGGAAGATATGGGCGCCGCTTCTATAAAAGTGCTTTACGTCTATGACGACTATATGCCCGCTGCGCCGCTTGCCGATCCGCTCATTATTCCGTCTGGTAAGACTGAAGAAGAATTGGATGCAGAATTGCAAAAATTCGTTGAAACTGAAGAAGCCGAACTTGATGAAGTATTGGTGCAACGCACAGTGAACATCAAAAAACAAGCGATATTTGGTTTACCAATTGATACAATAATTACGTTTTCAGAATCAGGAGATTATGACCTCATTGTCATGGGAACAACAGGCAATATAAATGTCAGTGCCTTGTGGTTTGGCTCGACGGCGACAAGTGTTTCGCAAAGAGCAAGTTGTCCTGTATTGCTTGTTCCAGCGGGTGCAACCTACAAAAAGCCGAAAGAGATGATTTATGTATGCGATTTTGACCATAAATCGCTCAAACATATAAGCGTTGTGGCAGATATTGCTAATACATTAAAAACAGATGTCGAATTATTGTTTGTCAAAACGTACGAAAATGAAGGAAGTCACTATACTCTTGATGTTGCAGAAATGCGCAAAGTGTTTAATGGAGAAGCCCCTGATGTGAGTTTTACGGCGCATGTGATCGAAGAAGATTCTCTTGTAGATGGCGTAAACAGTTTTGCAAAAAAAGCAGGTGCTGATTTGGTGACTATTGTCACTAAATATCGCTCTTTCTGGCAACGAGTTATTCATGTGAGTATGACAAAACAGTTGGCAATGTATGCGGAAATACCCGTTTTGGTGATACACGTGGAGGAATAATTGGGCATTTTAGAAGACTAAATTATACTGTAAATATCCTACACCTTGATTACCTTATCAATAATATTCACAAGGTAATCAAGGTGTAGGATATTGTTCTTAAGAGGAGGTTAGGTCGTAAAGTTTAAATTATTGGCACTTTATGCGACACTAACCCATTGATGGACAACACTTTAC
>JANMJN010001319.1:0-3111 GCA_031371355.1 Saprospiraceae bacterium | reverse complement strand
ACAGCAGGAGAAGGGGAGACCTCTTTGGCAGAAAAACTGAGCGATTTTGAAGATGCTTTGCCTGAGAATATCAAATTGGCTTACCTACCGTCGCTCGGAACTGTGCGGTTGCGTTTGACGGCAAGAGGTGATAACGAAACGATTTTAAATGAACAATTAGATATATCGGAAAAAGAGTTAGAAAAAATCATTGGTTATGCCGTCGCAGGCTATGATGATGACACGATGCCCGTTGCCATAGGGCGTATGCTGACAGAGCAGGGCTTGACATTGGGCATCGCCGAGAGTTGTACGGGTGGTTATTTGTCGCATTTGATGACAGCCGTTTCAGGTAGTTCGGTTTATTTTGAAGGCAGTGTTATTGTTTATTCCTACGATTTGAAGATAAAATTGCTTGATGTCTCAAAAGATATGCTCGATACTGAGGGGGCTGTCAGCGAAAGTTGTGTCCGCGAAATGGTCGCAGGTACGCTCGAAGTGCTTAATGTGGACGTTGCCATAGCCGTGTCAGGTATTGCGGGACCCAACGGCGGAACACCCGATAAGCCTGTTGGAACGGTTTGGATTGCAATAGGCAATCGGGATGAAACCATCACTTATAAAATAGGATTGGATAGAGGACGATTGAAAAATATTGAATATGCCGCCAATACAGCCTTGAACTTGCTGCGAAAATTTTTGCTTCAAAATGTAAAAGCCGTAGAAAAGACGTAATTTTGCCGAAATTTTGTTTGGATACTTATGGAACATCCCGATAAAGTCGTGAGGGTGTACTTTTTTTGATTTCTTGATTTTTAACCAAATACAAACCATAATTAATTTTTTTAAAATTTATCAAAATGGCAAAAGTCGAACTTGTTATGCCCAAACTGGGTGAAAGCATCATGGAAGCAACCATTCTCGGGTGGAAAAAAAATGTCGGAGACCGTGTCGAACAAGACGAATCGATTTTGGATATTGCCACCGACAAAGTGGATTCCGAAGTGCCTTCGCCAGTGAGTGGTGTTATTACCGAAATTCTTTTTAAAGAAAACGATGTTGTGGCTATTGGTTCTGTCATCGCATATATTTCTACCGAGGTGGAAACAGAGGTTGAGCCATCGCCAAGTACCCATTTGCCACCCGTCTCCTCATCAAAAGCGGAATCAAATGGTGTGCATCAAAAATCTATTGAATCCTTCGTCCAAGCAGAACCCGTTTTAGCTGAAAATAAACCATTAGCAACGACTCAAACCGTTGGCGACCGTTTTTACTCGCCTTTGGTAAGGACGATTGCCAAGCAAGAAGGCATCAGCACCCTTGAACTGGAGACGATTACAGGCAGTGGCAACGGTGGGCGTGTGACAAAAGCCGATATTTTAGGATTTGTTGAACATAAAAAAGAAAATAAGCCTTTTTCAAGCCCCGCCCCCAAAGAAGACATCATTTTGTCCTTACCTAAAATAGAGACAGTGCCAGCTGTTTATCCTATTTCTGACAATGTTGAAATCATAGAAATGGATAGAATGAGGCGTTTGATTGCTGACCATATGGTTATGTCAAAACGCGTTGCGCCACATGTAACGTCTTTTGTCGAAGCCGATGTCACCAATTTGGTCAATTGGCGGAATCGTGTAAAAGGGGAATTTCAAAACAAATATGGCGAAAACATCACTTTTACACCAGTTTTTATTGAAGCGATATGCTACGCCTTACGTGAATTCCCGATGGTTAATTCGAGTATTAATGAAAGTCAAATCATTGTCAAAAAGGATTTGAATATTGGTGTAGCCACGGCATTGCCTTCGGGGCATCTTATCGTACCTGTCATAAAAAATGCGGATAGAATGAATCTCGTCGGTTTATCAAAAGCCGTAAACGACGTAGCAACACGCGCCCGTATTCAAAAACTCAAACCCGACGAAACGCAAGGCGGTACTTTTACACTCACAAACGTAGGTGGTTTTGGTAATATGATGGGAACGCCTATCATCAATCAGCCGCAAGTCGCTATCCTCGCAACAGGTACGATTAAAAAAAGACCGCACGTCATGGAAACCGAATTTGGCGATGTCATTGCCATCCGCCAAATTATGTACCTCTCCATGAGTTACGACCACCGCATTGTAGATGGTGCAATGGGCGGCGTTTTCCTACGGCGCGTCGCTGATTTGTTAGAACAATTTGATGTAAACAGAACGGTTTAATCGGGATTCGGATACTCGGGACTCGGATACTCGGGATTCGGGATTCGAGTATCCGAATCCCGAGTATCCGAGTATCCGAATCCCGAATCCCGAGTATCCGAATCACAAATAATAAATAACGAAACAATGGAAGCTTGGGAATTTGATTTTGAATGGCTGAAAGTCCGACACAGTGTCAAAGACGCTTTGAAACATGATGCCTTGCCCGACCTCAATGTTGTGTTGCTGATGATTGGCATCCAAGAGTTGGGTTTTTGGAAAAAAGGCTGGACTAAAGAAGAAAAACAAGACTTGATGCACATCGCTGTCTGCCGTTTGTTGAGTTATGATGGCTATTATGAATTTGTCGGCTTAGATACTGAGGGGTGGCCTCATTATACTTTGACTCAAAAAATAATGGTCAAAGGGCAAAGTGAACAAGAGCATCTGTTGAAGGAAAAAGCTATTTTTTATTTTAAACAATTAGAAATAGAACGAACCGCATCTTAAAATTTATTTTTTTGAAAAAGAAGCTTATAGAAAGTATCAAAAAAGAAATAAGCATTTACCTTTGCGAAAATTTTTAGAAAACGATTAAGTAAATACAATATGAATTTCGTTGTTAAACATCATCACCATCACTTTTTGAACTTGCCTTTGGGCGACAGGTGATGCCGTTGTTTTAAAACGATTTTATTTTTCGATAAAACAAACGAGGCTTGCCAGTTGACCGACTGCAAGCCTCGTTTGTTTTTGGGATTGGTAAATTAGTTATCGGTTATTGGTAAATTAGTTATTGGGGATTGGTAAATCAAAAACACTACGACGAGATCTCCCGCAACCCGCGCGCGCGCAGCGCCACCCTGAGAATCGCGGAGAAGAACTGATGGGGCGCGTGAACGCTCTCCTCCTCGTCCTCATCGTGGCATCCGCGCTGAGCGTGATC
>JANMJN010001298.1:0-8418 GCA_031371355.1 Saprospiraceae bacterium | reverse complement strand
CCGAACCCCATTTTAAAGGGTTGCGATATATAAAAACACATCCGCGTATCACCAAATAGAGGATGCGCAGATATAAAAACACATCCGCGTATCACCAAATAGAGGATATGCGGATATAAAAACACATGTCAGTACACAATTTTAAGGATTACGGGATATAAAAAAAGCCTTTACACATTCTTTGAAGGAAAAGTAAAGGCAATCAAATTTTTTATTAACTCCAAAAAAACTCAATTTTATTTATTTTCAAGCACCTTGTTGATTTTCTCTTCGGCTTTTTTATTTGCCAAAGCCTCAATCTTGGCTTTTTCAGAAGCCAGAGCCGCTAATTTTTTCTTGTCAATGGCATTGATTTCATTGCGTGCGGCGATGGAAGAATCGATTTTATCCCGACCCGCTACGATGTCATTTTCTTCTTCGCAACATTTCATCATGTTATAGCCTTCTGCATAACTGATAATGGAGGTACGCATTAAATCCGCAGCCATTTCAATATACGCGAGTGCTGCTTTTTTGGTGGCATCGCCGACCGCCACTTTGTTTTCGGCTGCGTCAATACTGAGGGAGGTGGCGAGTGGTGGTTTGTTTTTCTTTAAAATACCTATTTTGGCATCAAACTCGGTGCGTTTGACGGGACCCATATTAACCAAAGCCTTGTAAGCATCATCAAGCATCGTCGGCGTTTTCGGATAAACAGCGCGTGATTGGTTCAATAAGGCGATGAAATCTTGTTCATCAGTGGGTTTAATGGTTGCCGTAACGAGATTAGGCAAAAGTTCTGTATGCATTTTTTTCTTTTTTAGGAAAATGAAGAAAGATTGTTTATATGCTTTATCTGAATTGTAGTCTTAAGAATATTCTTTCAGGTAAAGAGATACAAAAATATATAAAATATATATTCGTGTCAAGAGGCTTGATTGTTTTTTTTTATAAGAAAAAGGGCAATAGGATATGTGCGCGGCACTTTTTTTTTATCAACGTTATTTATTGGCATAAAACAAGGGCATCTATTCGACACATTGGGCGTGTTTAATGAAACGGATTGTTAACTTTGTGGGCTTAACGGTTGTTAAAAACCTTCTTTAATATCTCTTTTTTCAAAACATTAAATATGACAAGCAAAGTGTTTAGCTATTTCATCCTTGCGCTCATCTGTTTAGTCCTTGTCAGTGTTGATATATATTGGTGGATAAATATTACAATGGACACTTCAAAACCTTTTGAGGTTGTGCAAGCGGCATATTATAAGAAGTTTCCCACATTTCTAAGGAATGGTCTGTTGATTACCGTCCTGAATATTGTCTTGCTCACCTTGTCCTCATTATTATTTTTCAAGTCCACATCCGTTGCACGACTAAAAGTTGGGAGTTGGGTGCTTATGGTTATTTGTTGGATGCTTTTAGCGTGGCAGATTTTTACACTGTTATGATAGCTATTGAAAGCCTTGGGTTTTGTGACAATTTTTGTGGTCGAAGAATAAAACAAAGCAAAATGAACGCCCAAGTTCGGGAAACTTTAAAAGTTTCCCGAACTTTATGCAGCCCACCCCCCTCAGTATAATGGGCAATTTATTTATTTTCTATCTTTACCTTTTCACATTTAAAATCATTCTAAATGAAACAAGTTTTACTATGTCTTATCCTATTTATAGGTGCAAAGACCTTTGCCCAAACACCTGCCAAACGCCCGATTGACCCGAGGGATGTTTATCGCCTATCCACTCTTTCCGACCCAAAGGTGTCGCCCGATGGCAATTGGGTATCGTATGTGTTGTCAAGTGTGGACTCTGCCAAAAACAAACGCAATGCCGATGTTTGGATGATGAGTTGGGATGGTCAGCAGTCCGTACAGTTGACAAACAGCCCCGACGGGGAATCGCAACCGCGTTGGAGTCCTGATGGCAAGTATTTGTCCTTTGTGTCATCGCGCAATGGCGAAACCAATAGCCAAATTTGGCTCATGGATAGACGCGGCGGCGAAGGTAAACAGCTCACGAAACTCAAAGGAGATTTGAAGGACTATGCGTGGTCGCCTGATGGCAAGCGAATCGTGATGGCGGTAAAAACGCTTGACAATACCGATACGGCTAAAAATAAGATACCTAAACCTTTGGTCATGGATAGGTTTCATTTCAAACAAGACATTGAAGGGTATTTGGAGCGACTGCCCGTACATTTATACCTGTTTGATGTCGCCACCAAAAAAATAGATACCCTCACACAAGGCATATACGATGAAACATCGCCCGTTTGGTCGCCCAATGGTCAACAAATCGCCTTTGTTAGTAACCGCACAGCAGACCCAGATAAGAATGAGAATACAGATTTATGGGTCATAGATACCCAAAAGAACGCTACTATCAAGCAATTGACCACTTGGGAAGGTTCAGAGTCTTCGCCTGTTTGGAGTCCAGACGGTCAACAGATAGCGTATCTGCGTTCGAGTTCTGCAAAATACGATATGTATGACCAATCCATACTCGCCGTTATTTCCAAAGACGTTGGCGAGCCCAATTTACTGTCTGTGGCAATAGACCGACCCGTCAGTACACCGCGTTGGACAAAAGATGGACAGTCGATAGCGGTCTTAGTGACCGACGATAGGCAACGTTATGTCGCTCAATTTGCCCTCAAAACAAAGCAAATGACTAAAGTTGCGGACGGTAAACGGAGTTTCAGTGCGCTCGAAAGCCATCCGAATGGTTCTTGGGTATCTATGATGAGTGAACCACAATTGCCGAGTGAGTTATTTGCGCTTGAGAACGGTAAAACAAGACGTATGACCAAGCACCAAGAAGACTTTTTAGCCCCTTTGACGCTGGCGAATGTCGAAGGTTTTACCTCTAAAAGTAAGGATGGAACTGAAGTATCCAATCTATTGTTCAAACCTTCTACTGCCCAAGCGAATCAAAAGTTGCCCACACTGTTTTTTATTCACGGTGGACCCACGGCACAAGATGAATGGGGCTTCGACTTGAGCCGTCAGATACTGTCGCAAGCAGGTTATGCCGTTGTTGGGGTCAATTATAGAGGCAGCAATGGTCGTGGTTTGCCATATTGTAAGGCTATTTCAGCCGATTGGGGCAACAAAGAAGTGGTGGACATTTTAGGCGCAGCAGATTATGTTGTCCAAAATGGTATTGCCGACCCCAACAAAATGGGTATCGGAGGATGGAGTTATGGCGGTATATTGACCAATTACACGATTGCAACCGACACACGGTTCAAAGCAGCAGCGAGTGGCGCAGGTGTGTCTTTGGTTATGTCTTTGTATGGGGTTGACCAATACATCTTACAGTATGAAAATGAGCTGGGCGTGCCTTGGAAAAACTTAGACAGATACCTCAAACTGTCTTATCCTTTCCTTCAAATAGAGAAAATAAAAACGCCAACGATGTTTATGGTTGGTGAAAAGGACTTCAATGTCCCCGCCGCCGGTACGGAACAGATGTATCAAGGCTTGCGCTCTATTGGGATACCGACCCAATTGATTGTTTATCCCGGTCAGTATCATGGATTGACATTGCCCAACTTTCAAAAAGACCGCTATGAAAGATATATTGGTTGGTTCGATAAATATTTGAAATAGTAGGTGTTTTGTACAAAGAGATACCCCTCAGTATAGAAGCAAAAAATCCGTTCAAACACAAGGTTGTTTGAACGGATTTTTGTTTTTATGCTTGACCTTGACTACTCTGTGTTTCAACTTCCAACAAAAAAAAATCAAAAAATACTGCTATTTCCCCATAAAAAAAGATATTTGCAGAACGAAATAAAAAGCATACAATACATGAGAAAACAACGAACGCATCAGCATTTCATAGAAGATTTTGGAATGAATCATATTGAGCGACAAGTGCTATATGCACATTGTACACTGCAACGTTATCAATATGATTATGGCTATGATGCCTTTATCAACTCATACAATGACAATGGAGAATACGAAAATGGTATTATCCAAATCCAATTAAAATCCACTGATAAGCTTAAATACTCTAAGGCGAAGAATGCTATTGTTTTTGATTTGTCAAAACGAGATTTAGAATTATGGCTTTACAGCAACTCTCCCGTCATTTTTATTGTTTATGACGCGATAAAAGAATGCTCCTACTGGGTTGATTTATTAGCTTATTTTGAAAAAAATAGGAGTACTTTGACAAAAATCAATAAATTTGTAAGGATTTACATTCCCACAGATAATGTATTCACAGATAAAGTCGTTCAAAAATTTAGACAAATAAAAAACGTTGAACATGGAATTGATGAACATTTATAAAGATATGGAAGTCACTTATCAAGAATTCATGCAAGCCTTATTGCGTTTGGGGTATCATGAAGTAAATAAAAAAGATGTAACACTTTATGTCAATGAAGTTTATGATTCTGTAATCCCCATTTCTCATCTTAATACGCCTGATACCTTGATGATTAAAGGCGAGTTAGCAGCACAGGCTTTTTTGATGGAAATGAAAGGTGTTTTAGAACACAAAGATGATATTGTCAAAATGATTGAACAAGACCGTTTTGAGGCGTTGACTCGTGAACACCTTGCCCAGCAAACAAGCACCGCAGTATAGACGGATACCCCCCTCAGTATTTACCCCCTCGACAACACCGCAAACAACGTTCCCGTCACATTATCCAAAACCTCAAAAGCCGTTTCCGCCATTTTATTCCCTTTCGTGTCCAGCAACGGATTGACTTCTACGATTTCAAGGCACGCTACCTTGCCCGATTGCACGATGCGGTTGATGATCGACATGATTTCTTCGGGGTCAAAACCTTTTGGGACAGGTGTGCCTGTGCCGTAGGAAATCATATCACAGTCCATACTGTCCACGTCGAAAGAAATATAAAGCATATCGCACTCAGACAGGCTTTCCAAGGCTTCATCCACGCACGTCTCCAAGCCGCGATAGCGTACTTCGGCAACCATGTAGTTCCGCATACCCAATCGGTGCATCTGTTGGTCTTCTGGTTCTTCGGTGTCCCGTACGCCGAAGTAAATGACGTTGTGTGGCAGGACTTTCGGACCCTTTATACCCAAGTTCTTCATGGCATTCCAGAACTTTTCCGTTGCTCGACCCACTTCATTGATTTGGCAATCCATATTGTCATTTGCAATAGCGGCGGCAACAGGCATCCCGTGGACATTGCCAGAAGGCGAAGTGTAAGGTGAATGAAGGTCTGCATGAGCATCAATCCAGACAACGCCCAATGTTTTATCGGGAAAAGCAGCTTTGATGCCACTTATAGTCCCCAGAGCAGAAGAATGGTCGCCCGACAAGACGATGGGGAAGTGTTTAGACTCTAAACCTTTCTTCACGGACTTACTGACGCGGGTACATTGCTCGAATACGTCTTCTATCCGCTTGGCAAAAGAGTTGCGCACCATGTCGTAGATGGATTCATTGTGCGTTTTGACATCTTCGTAGGCAAATTGCGTGAAATAGTTATTGCCTTTATTGATGGCGGCTATCTCTATGGCATCTATGCCCATGTCTGCACCGCGTGTGCCGGCGCCAATATCAGAGCGATTTTTGATGAGTTTGATGGTCTTTGACATGTGGTTTGGATTTATGATTCACAATTGTTTAGTTGTACTGTGTTTTTGCCCTTGCGAGCAGCCGCTTTTGTCATTGCGAGGAACGAAGCAATCTGTTTATGTTTCCGTTAAAAGCTAAACAGATTGCTTCGTTCCTCGCAATGACAAATAGTAATGAAAAGATACTGAGGGGTGCATTACAGTTTAGATATGACTTCAACAGCTTTATCCACCTCTTCTTTGGTGTTGTAATAATGTGGCGAAAAGCGCAAAGCCCAATCAATGCCCTTGTGTGCAAAATCTATTTGCGCCATTTTCTTTAAAACAACAGAGTAATTCACTTTGGCATTGTTCAAAGCCTTTTGAATGGTTTCGAGCGACAAATCTTTTATCCTAAACGTTAAGATATTGCATAAATGAGAACCTTCATCATAGAGTTTGACCCCCTCAGTATTGATCATCTTTTTTCTAAAATACTGGATTAAGTCTTGATTATACGCATAAATATTGTCCAAACCAAGGGCGTTTGCATAACGAACGGCTTCTGTAATGCCTAACATATTGGCGATTGACCGTTCATAAAGTTCAAAACGTTGCGCAGAGGCTTGTACTTCATATTCATTGGCACCCGTCCATGTGGCACTGTGATTGTCAAAGAATAAAGGCGCTAAACCAGCGTCTAAAGCCTTGTCCGATACATACAAAAAGCCTGTGCCACGTGGCGCACGCAGAAACTTGCGCCCTGTGGCGGTCAGAAAATCGCAGCCAATGGCTTGCACATCTACGGGCATTTGTCCGATGGATTGACAGGCATCTACAAGATACCAAATATCGTGTTGCCGACAGAGTTGACCAATAGCCGCCACAGGTTGCACCTTTCCAGAACTTGTGGGTATGTGTGTGATGGCAACGACTGAGGGGTGCTGCGTTTTGATGATGTGTTCAATATCTGCTACATCAATATCGCCATTCGCTAAATTCTTTGCACGTAGTATTTTTACACCGACACGTGTTTGTAAAGAGAGGAAACACAGTTGATTAGAAGCATAATCATCATCGGAAGTTAAAATTATGTCTCCTTTTTTGAACGGGATGGATGCCAATGCCTTGCTGTACGCTTCTGTGCAGCTTGTCGCAAAGGCGATATTGCGTACTTCGGCATTGAGCAAACGAGCGGTTTCTGTATAAAAGGTATGGATATCGTTTGCACGGATGCGCGCCAATTCGTAGCCGCCTACTTGGGCTTCTTCGTCCAAGTAATCTTTTATTTTTTGAATAACGGGCTGGGGATTAAGAGATGCGCCTGCATTGTTGAAGTGAATGAGATGCTGGCTGGCGGGTGTCTCTTGACGGATTTGGTGGATATTGAACATAAGTGATTGGTTTTCAAGATTAAACAGAGATTTACTAAATCTTAAAGATTTAGTAAATCTTTCTATAAAACAGTTAGAAATACAGAAAATACTGAGGGGTGTTAAGTTCGGGAAACTTCAAAGTTTCCCGAACTTGATGGTAAGTTTAGACAAAAGCATTTAAAGACTTCTCAATAATCGCTAAACATTCATGGATTTGACTTTCCGTTATCACCAAAGGTGGTGCGAGGCGTATTTTATTGCCATGCGTCGGCTTTGCCAACAAACCATTGTCTCTAAACTTCAAGCAAATATTCCAAGCAAGGTCTGAACTTTCGCTCGTATCCACAACGATGGCATTGAGCAACCCTCTACCTCTGACTAAAGTGATTAAAGGATTGCGTAGAGCGATATCGTTGAGTCCTTGACGGAAAATCTTACCCATTTTATCTGCATTCTCTGCCAAATTTTCATCCAAAACTACTTGTAAAGCGGCTTGAGCGACCGCACAAGCGAGTGGATTGCCGCCATAAGTCGAGCCATGTTCGCCCGGCTTGATGGTCAACATAATATCATCGTTTGCCAAGACTGCTGAAACAGGGAATACACCGCCCGACATGGCTTTACCGAGTATCAAAATATCGGGTTTTACGGGGGGGGTGTTTTCGTCGCCTTCTGTCGCCAACATGCGACCTGTGCGAGCGATGCCTGTTTGTATTTCATCGGCGACAAAAAGGACATTATACTCTTTGCACAATTGTTCAACGCCTGGCAAGTAGTTATTGTCTGGCACAAGCACACCTGCTTCTCCTTGTATCGGTTCGACTATGAAGCCTGCAATGTTTTTGTCGGTCGCCAACAAACGCTCCAAAGCGGCTAAATTGTTGTATTCCACGACTTCCAAACCGTCCATAAAGGGACCAAAACCGGTGCGGCTCGATGGGTCAGTTGAAGCAGAGACAACAGAAAGCGTTCTGCCATGGAAATTACCAGTGGCAAACACGATTTTTGCTTGGTTTGCAGGGATACCTTTGACTTGATAACCCCATTTGCGGACTAATTTCATGGCTGTTTCCACTGCTTCAACGCCTGAATTCATCAATAAAACCTTGTCGAAACCAAAGAGTTTGGTGATGTATTCCTCAAATTCACCGAGCAAATTGCTGTGGAACGCCCGCGAAGTCAATGTCAAAGTTTCCGCTTGTTTCTTCAAAGCATCTATAATACGTGGATGGCAATGTCCTTGATTGACAGCAGAATAGGCAGACAAGAAATCGAAGTATTTTTTCCCTTCAACATCCCATACAAACACGCCTTCGCCACGTTCCAAGACCACTGGCAAAGGATGATAGTTGTGTGCACCATATTGGTGTTCTTTGTCAATGGCTGTTTGTGTTTTAGTAAAGGTTGTGCCGACTGCTGTGACCTGTTCCATGTTTAGATATTTAATTGATTGAACTAATAAAACGGATTTGTTAAGCACAAAAGTAAAGAAATATTTTGGTGGAACCAAGTATTT
>JANMJN010001283.1:0-2555 GCA_031371355.1 Saprospiraceae bacterium | reverse complement strand
GTAAATAGAAAAGAAGGGAAATTTTATATAATTAATAAGCCATTTGGAGACAATCAAAGACTCATCAAACGCCACAAGATATTTATTAGATTGTTCCGCATCACAATTAACACAATAAGAATTTAAAATCTATAAATGACGCATTGCTTAGCATTGAGTCTTGAGTATAAGTATAACTATTTTAATTTTTTAATAAGTATATTTTTTATTTACGAAGAAACAAACAAGTGATAAACAATATGTGAACAAAATTACTAGACATGCTAACTATTACTATTATTACTGTTGCCTATAACAGTGAAAAGACCATTGCTGATACCCTTAAAAGTGTGAGCAATCAAACTTACCCACACATCGAACATATCGTCGTTGACGGCGGTTCAAAAGACAATACTTTGTCTATTGTTCAAAAATTTAAACACATCACAAAAACGATTTCAGAACCTGATTATGGTGTTTATGACGCTATGAACAAAGGGTTGCGTATGGCTACAGGCGATATTATTGGCTTTCTAAATTCAGATGATATTTATGCCGATAATATGGTCTTAGAACGTATCGCAAATGTATTTGAATTAAAGAATATTGACTCACTTTATAGTGATTTAGATTTTTTCGAAAATCATGCGGACAATGTTGTTCGGGTTTGGAATGCGGGTCTTGTGAAGCGTCGCCGATTTTTATATGGTTGGATGCCGCCTCACCCAACATTCTTTTGCAAGAAAAGTGTTTATGACCGTTTTGGCACGTTTGATATTGCTTTTAAGCAATCAGCAGATTATGAATTGATGCTTAGGCTCATTTATCGTCACGGCATTTCGATGCATTATCTACAAGGAGTGTCTATCAAAATGCGAACGGGTGGATTGAGCAATGCTTCATTCAAAAATCGTTGGAGAGCAAATCATGAAGATGCTTTTGCGTGGCGTAAAAATGGTTTACAGCCCTATTTTTTTACAGCTTGGCTAAAACCGCTGGCAAAATTGGAACAGTTTAAATCTATTTATCGCACCCTTAGAATCTTTAAACAACAAGCGGGTCACATTTATAATAAAACCTCGAAACCTATTTTAACAGAAAAAAGCCACCATGTGGGTATGGAATTAACCCATTAATGTTTACTAATATTGATTAGACTTTTTTAGATATATTAAAACTCGTTTTTTAAAGCTGTTAGGTAAACAACTTTATTTGGAACTTAAACATTTATTATTGAACCTTATAAACAGATCAAGAATCTACAATCTTTGACGTTTTTTTGAGATAATCAAAACTTAAAAACCACAATTGGTAAGGCTTATCCAGAATAGTGGATTTTCATTAGCTTTTTCCTTGTGACTTACAATACTATTAACTTGCAGTTAGGTGTAAACGGCTAATGTATTTTAATGTATTGACAATTTCAAGATACCGACATCTTGAAATAAGCCATTCTTTTGTTTTATTCTTTATATCAAAAATATGTGATCAAGACACATGAAGGGCGAAGCCGTGTCTTCTCAAAACGAATATTATGTTAGATTTCTTTTTTAAAAAAAATAAAAGAAGTGTTTATAACTACTTTGAAGCGATTGAAGTGGATATACACTCGCATCTGATACCTGGTATTGATGATGGCTCGCCTAATTTGACTACATCTATTAATTTAATTACACAGATGGGCGAATTAGGCTTTCAGAAAATTATTACAACGCCACATATTTCAGAATTATACCCGAATAATGGTGATTCGGTTTTAGACGGTTTGATACTTATTAAAAAACAAATAGCTTTCGAGCGTATTGATATCGAATTGACGGTGGCTGCCGAATATATGGTTAATGATATTTTTGAAAAAAAATTGAAAGACGATGAAGCTCTATTGACTTTACCTAACAAACACATTCTTATTGAAATGTCTCATTTGAGTGAGCCTATCAATTTTTTTCATGTTTTGTCTATACTACGATCTAAAGGTTATACGCCTGTTTTAGCGCACCCAGAGCGTTATCGTTTTTATAACAAAAGTTTAGTTGAATATCAGAATCTTAAGAGTTATGGGTGCCTTTTTCAACTCAATTTTTTGTCTTTGATTGGCTATTATGGTCAAGCAATAAGCGATTGTGCGTGGCTTTTAATTAACAACAATATGATAGATTTTATTGCGACTGATATACATCATCAAAGACATATAGTGGCGATTAAAAACGGTATGACTCCTGTATGTCAACACATACTTGATAATTATCCTTTTCAAAACAAAAGCCTATTTAGAAAACGACCTATCTCAGTATAATTATAGGAGTAATACTGAGGGGGTGTCTTGTTCACACTTTTGTCAATATAAGCGTTTTAAAATGAAAAAAAACATACTTTACTTTTTCGTAATGGTTTTTTTGGCAGGACTAACCAGTTGTGTTTCACATAAAGAATTACTTTACCTGAATGACTTGCCTCCAGAAACAGATATGTCAGATAGTATTATGAACATAGGTCTATCAGATTTGCGTATTCAGCCCGATGATTTGTTAGCCATTACCGTATCAAGTTACAATTTGGAAGCATCAAAACCTTTT
>JANMJN010001278.1:0-6755 GCA_031371355.1 Saprospiraceae bacterium | reverse complement strand
TATTGAATTTGATGTGACAAACCTATCTGACTCAACGCTGGAAATGACGACTGAGCTGAGAGGCTACGATTTTAAATTGGTTTTGCAACACGTAAAATAATTGCTTATTGACTGTTTTTTATTGATTAATCAATTTTCAATAATCAATATGCAATTATTAAAAATATTCCACCACATGAAAAAATCTCTATTTTCTTCAATTTTCTGTTTGCTTTTGTTTCATATTCCTGTGTTTGCTATTGATGCAAGTATTTCGCATGCCTGTTATAAAGGAGTAAAGGACAATTATATTGAATTCAATATTTATATCGTTGGCAGATCTGTTGAATGGGTTCAAGTTGATACGACAGACTCGCAAGCCAGTATAGAAATTGGTGTTTTTTTCAAGCAAAAGGGTCAAATTGTTCAATTTGATAAATTTGCGATGAAAAGTCCTAAGTCTTTTGACCCAATAAACTTCGAGGATATTCACCGTTATGCCATCGTTAATGGCGTTTATGATATTGAAGTAACCCTCAAAGACATGAATAAAGAGGGAAATCCTGTTACCTACAAGTCTTCAATCATTGTAGATTATTCAGAGGATATGCTTCGGCAAAGTGATATTCAGCTTTTAGGCTTTATAAAACCCGATTCTTCTGAGGGGGGCGTGCGCGTGAAACATGGTTATTTTATGGAAGCTTTACCTTTCAATTTTTATGACCGTATGCACCCCAATTTGATATTTTTTAATGAAGTCTATAATGCGGATAAAGCCATTGGTGATGATTTTCTCGTGAGTTATTCAGTGCAAAAACTCTTTGCACAACCCAATGATAGACCCTTGTTGATTGCACATAAACGCAAGAAATCAGAGCCTTTCATTGTTAATTTGCTACAATTAGATATATCAGGTCTTGAATCGGGCAACTATCGCTTTGTTGTCAGCATACGCAATCGCGCAAATGAACTTTTGAGCGAGAAGGAAGTAATTTTCCAACGCAGTAATCCGAATTTAGAAATCAAAGTAGATTCACTGTCCAATGATGCTTTGGCGGCTGAATTTGTCGGTCAATTGGAGGAAAAAGATTTGCGCTATACTTTGAAATCTATCCTAATGAAAGTACCCGAAGAAGATGTGATTGTGATTAATGAGATGTTGAAAACCAAGGATTTAACAGCTCAAAGACGTTATATTTTTCAATATTTTGCTAAAATAAGCCCTAATCTACCTGAGCAAGCACATGATGAATATATGCACGTTGTAGGTGCAGTTGACAGAATGTACAATTATGGTTATGGTTATGGTTTTGAAACAGATAGAGGTCGTGTGTATTTGAAATATGGCCGCCCAGATGATATGATTACAGTTGAAAACGAAATGAATGCACCGCCTTATGAGATCTGGATTTATAATAAAGTTGAAAAGACTCAACAATCCAACGTTAAGTTTTTGTTCTACAATCCTAATTTGGTCGCCAATGGTTATCGCCAATTGCATTCAACTTGTCGGGGTGAAATCAATAACCCACGCTGGGTAACTGAACTTTATAGAAGTATCCCGAATGAACAAACAGGTAGTTTGATTGATGGAAACGGTGGGGTGCAACGCAATTTTAACCGTCGTGCGGTTGAACTCATGAATGATAATTAATCTATGCCAAATATTTCTATAGTTGTACCATTGTTTAATGAAACAGAATCCTTTCCATCTTTAATCCAAAGACTCAATGCTTTGATGGATGCGCACCCCCTCAGTATGGAAGTCGTTTTGGTCAATGATGGCAGCCGTGATAATACGGCAGCATTGATGCAGCAAGTAGCTTTGGTGGATAAGCGGTATCATTGTGTTTTTCTTGCACGCAATTATGGACATCAGATTGCACTGTCCGCGGGGCTTGCAAAAGCCCGATGTACTGAGGGGGTCATGGTGATTGATGGTGATTTGCAGGATCCGCCTGAGTTGTTGACCGAATTTTACCAAAAATACAAAGAAGGATATGATGTCGTTTATGCAGTTAGGACGAAACGCAAGGAAAATGTCCTAAAAAAAACTGCTTATGGTGCTTTTTATCGCCTTTTGAAATCTATTTCTTATATTGATATTCCTCTGGATTCAGGTGATTTTTGTTTTATGTCGCGTCGTGTAGTAGATGTGATGAATCAGATGCCCGAAGAAAGCCGCTACATGAGGGGTATGCGGTCATGGATTGGTTTTGAACAAATAGGCATTGATTACGAACGTTCAGAACGTGCCGCGGGAGAGTCGAAGTACAGTTTCAGAAAGTTATTGCAGCTGGCATATAATGGTATTTTCAATTTTTCAGAATTTCCAATTAAGCTTATAAAACGAGTCGGTTATGTAGCAGTCGGTTCGTCTTTCATTTATTTGATTTACAGTATTTATCGAAAATTAGTCTTTAATGATGTACCACAAGGTTTTACAGCGACAATATTCATTATCGTTTTTTTTAGTGGCATCCAATTGTTTTTTATGGGAATAATAGGCGAGTATCTTTTGCGTATTTTCTTTCAAGTAAAAGGCAGACCACTCTTTATTGTCAAAGATGAAATTATAGAAGGTCAATTTGTGGACAAAATAAGTCCTTGATTAATAGCCATTTACAAACTGAATAGCACGATTTTCAGTCCAAAGGTACCCCTCAGTATCATTGGACATAAAACCAAGATGCCCGCCGAATTTAGGTATTTCAAGGTGGAATATATCACTTGATTGTGCCAAATCAATAGGG
The DNA here is from genome assembly GCA_031371355.1 of Saprospiraceae bacterium. GTDB lineage: Bacteria > Bacteroidota > Bacteroidia > Chitinophagales > Saprospiraceae > JAAFJT01. Next base: position 4,023 of record JANMJN010001278.1, on the reverse strand, counting down.
AAACAAGTTGGGCTTAAAAAAGAATCGTCCGCAGCATTAACCAGTAAGGTCGGTACAACGATTTTTGGCAAAAAGGGCAAACTACTCGCTTTTGTCCAATAGTCTATCGCATCAATGAAGCCGTTGACAGGAGCTGTGAAATGGTCATCGAATTGCCTAAAATATTTAGCTTTTAAAGCCTCTTGCAAGTTAAAAGCGTTAGGAAATCGCTTAAACTTTGCCCGAGCCTTCTCTTTAAGCGTTACTAAAAACTGCCATTGATAGAATCGGTTATGCCGTTTTTCTAATTCAACACTGCCACCTTCGAGGTCACACGGCACTGAAAAAGCGATGATATTTTTAACTGTTTTGGGCAAGTTTGCGCCTTTTTCACCAGCATATTTCAGAACGATATTACCGCCAACACTGAACCCCAAAACAACAATGTTTTTGTAACGTCCTTCTTCAGAGATTTTATCAACAATCAGCGCTAAATCATCGGTATAGCCGCTGTGATAACAAGCCAATTTATGATTGTGGTCTCCACTACAACCACGCAGGTTGATACCCACCGCATCATACCCCTCCCTATTAAATCGTTTCATCATACCCGCCATATAAGGACGACGTGCATGACCTTCGAGACCATGAACACATATAATGAGTTTATCAGTTTCAACCTTTTTTGGTGTAAAAGACCAATCTAAATCAAGGAAATCACCATCGGGCAAGTCCAATCTAACTCGTTGATAATCAATGCCTTTAATCTGCCTTAGTAGGGCAGGGTAGAGCGTATTGACGTGCATGTTGCGGAAACGAGAGGGAGGTTGGTATGTAGATTTTTCAATAAAAGGCATACGTAAATGATGAACGATAAATGATGAATGATGAATTTTTACGCATTGATGTACAATACAATTATCCATTTTCCATTATCAAGTATCCATTATCTAATAGTTTTGAAAATTAAGCACCCGAATTTTGATAAACTCATGGTTTAAATTAAGTTTTTCAAGTTGTCTTTTGACTTCTATAGCTTTGCTATTGGCAGTTTTTTCTTCGTTGAAAATAACTTCATAATAGACACAGTAATCATGTTTTGGGGTACCATTGGTCGTGCAATCAAGTGAAATGGCATTAGCAATGAGACCAAATGTTTTCAAGTGTTCGATGCGGCGTTTGGCATCATCAAAATTTTTGAAAGTCAAATCTTGAACCACGTATTTAGTCCCTTGCATATCAATCCGTTCACATTCGTAGGAAATATAGCCATCTTGAACAGAAAAAACATATAAACCTACCTTCATGGGTTCAGCAGGTGGGTTGCTGACCGTTGTGGCATCACTGTTTATATTTGGGCTGTTTTTAACGACATCTTCTGGCTGATATACATAATCACTCGGCTCTTTATTTTGTTCCATGATACTACTACGTAGGGTCATGGAATCACGAAAAGCCCCTTCATCGCTTACTGAAAGAACAGGGCGTTGTTGCCAAGAACGAAAAAACAAGCCACTTAATATGATAATTGATAGAGAACTGATGACAATTTGATTCAGATAGGGTCGAGCATAACGTTCTAATCTTTTTGGAGAAAGTCTTTGTAGCCCAGAATTGACGACTGGTGTATCTTCAAATTTTAGTTTACTGCGTTTTCTACCAAAAACTTCCTCTCGTGCTGGTGTAATTAATAAATTGACATGTTCTTCCTTATCAACAGTTAGTAAACCAAACCCATTTTTAACGCATTGTAGTTTGAGTTCGGAGAAATTTGTATCCATTGGGTCAGTAAAAACATCGTTGCCCAAAGCGACCCATTGTTCGTCTGCATGGTATTGCTTGAACTGCTCGATGGCATAAATATAACGATAACGACCAGACGACCGATTGAACATTTGATAGGCGATGAACCCTAAAATAAACAATGAAATATTGAGTAAAATGCTGAAAACCCAACCCATTTGGGTAATATTCCAGACTTTCAATGCCCATAAAAAGACCATAGGGATGAGCATAGCCAATGAACCCGCTGCAACCGCATCCCATCGCATTTGTTTTGTCTGAATGCGATACAAGATTTCAGCCGAAGAGCTAACGGAGGTGGCTTCAAAAGTCGCAACGAACTGAGAACCATCTTCTTTTGGAAATGTCAGTTGCCCGTCAACAACTACACCTGATGGGTGCATCATATCATAATGAATGACGGTTTCGCCATTGCGTGGTCTAAACTTATAATACGTTTTCATAAACGCTAAAGTCGAACGCTTGATGGTATCTTCACTTAAATATTCCAAAATGATTAGCTGTTTATTATTCTGTTCAACGCTTTGATTGAAAGCGTGAAAGTATATAAAAAAAAAATTAATTCAAGTTTATTTCATCAAGTTGTTAATAAAATACTCTAAACAAAGTATTTTATTTTCGAAAGTATAGAACGATTTACGCCCAACTGCCCACACATTGGCAGCATGATGAAAATTAATAAGTTTGTGAAGTTTCTCAGAAGAGTGGATACCTGTCTTGGGAAAAGAATTGATTATGTATGTTTGAAAAAAATAGCGATGCAAATTACATGGATTATTCTACAATATCCATTATTTTATCACAATTTTATAATAAAAATACATCAAAACAATTGTATTTCGGAATTATTTAATGTATTTTGAAATGTTTCAAAAATACAAATAGTCTCAACAGCAGCTTTGACATCGTGCACACGAAGGATTTTTGCGCCGCCTTGCAAGGCAAAAACATGTGCCGCCGTGGTGCCATTCAACGATTCCTCTGCTGTCACGCCCAATGTTTTCCAGATCATGCCTTTTCGGGAAATACCCACTAAAATAGGACATTCCAGAATTTTAAAAACAGAGAGTTTTCGCAACAATTCAAAATTTTGTAATGTGCTTTTGGCAAAACCAAAACCGACATCAACGATAATATCCTTCACACCAAGCCCCCTCAGTAAACCGACCTTTTCGATGAAAAAATCAAGGATTTCTAATGCTACATCGTCATATTGAGTCAAGGATTGCATCGTTTGAGGTGTTCCTTTCATGTGCATCAATATATATGGGACATTTAAATCCGCAATTTTGGCAAACATATTAACATCTAAACTGCCACCTGAAACATCATTGACGATATGTGCGCCTTCGTCAACACAAGCCCGAGCGATGTTTGCGCGAAACGTATCTACGGAGACAATGGCTTGTGGAAAAGCCCGCGTAATGGCACGTATGGCAGGTACAATTCGATTCAATTCCGTTGATTCATTTATCATTTCTGCCCCAGGTCGGGTTGACATGCCGCCAATATCTAAAATCTTTGCTCCGTCTAAAAGTTGCGTTTCGGCTTGTTTCAAAAGGGACAACACATTGTTCGCTCGACTGTCAGCAAAAAATGAGTCAGGTGTCACATTCAATATGCCCATGACAACGGGTGTGGATAGGTCAAGCAATGTACCCCGACAATTTATGGTGGTTTGTTCATACAACATAGCGCAAAATTAACTTAACTTTGGGATAGGTTAATCAAAATACACTTAATTTTGATGAACTAACCAAAAACAACCGCGATGAATAACTTAAATCAACCGAATCCTAACTATGAAACAGATGCTTGTCGAGTATGCCCGATATAATTTATGGGCAAACGAAAACCTTATTTCGCTTTTTCGTTCGGTGGACGATGCGCTTATTTCGCAGCATGTACCGATTATATTATTTATTCAAGAGAGATAAAACATTAATAATCAATGACAGTACCTAAAAATCGCCCACATACTGAGGGGTCACAAGAAGTCACTTTTGGCAAAAAACTGATGTTGTTTACACTGCTCTGTGCGGCTGGTTTTTTATTGTATAAAGCATTCAATGGCGATAGTGACATTGTTAGCAGCATACCGCGAGCGATGCAAGTGACTTATGTACCTTCCGATTTCAAAATGCAATTAGATAATCAAAAAACGCTTGAAATACTCTCAAATCCACAGAAATATAAGAATGAATTTGACCAATTGATCTTAGATTTTAACACCAATTTGGT
>JANMJN010001243.1:0-2807 GCA_031371355.1 Saprospiraceae bacterium | reverse complement strand
CTGTGCGGGAACAAGCCTCCTCTGTGCCCGAACGCACTTTCTCTGTCGAGAAACACGCTTCCTCTGTCAAGAAAGAGATCTCCTCTGTGCCCGAATGCACTTCCTCTGTCGAGGAATACGCTTCCTCTGTGCCCGAACATACTTCCTCTGTGAAGGGATTTGATATTTCCGTCACTTTCCCATTTTAAGGGCATTAAACAAAAATAAGTTATTAAAAAAAAAAATAAACTTTTTAAAACTTTGAAAATGGCTTTAAGAGCGTTTTGAATTTGGAAAAAATACTACTTTTATACGTCAAAAAATGGAGACCACAGATGTAACTTATACGACTGATTGACAATGATTTTCAGTTCCCTTCGGGATGACAAGAAAATCAGCGAAAATCCGTCGAATCAGTTAAATCAGTGGTCAAAAAAACAAAATCAATTTTCAATCATAAAACTATAAAATATGACCAACCTTATAAAGTCGTTTGACCAATACCAAAAAACGTACAAACAAAGTGTCGAAGACCCAGAAGGCTTTTGGGCAGAACAAGCCGAAGGTTTCGTTTGGCGCAAAAAATGGGACAAAGTTGTTAACTGGGATTTCAATGACTATAAAGTAGAGTGGTTTTTAGGCGCGCAATTGAATATCACAGAAAATGCCTTAGACCGTCACCTCGAAACACAAGGCGACAAAGCGGCAATCATTTGGGAACCCAACGACCCCAATGACGAAGGGCAAACGCTCACTTATCGGGAATTGCACGCCAAAGTCTGCCAATTTGCCAATGTTTTGAAAAGTTTTGGCATTGTCAAAGGCGACCGCGTGTGTTTGTATATGCCCATGATTCCAGAATTGGCTATTGCAACGCTGGCTTGTGCGCGTATCGGTGCCATTCATTCCATCATTTTCGGCGGTTTTTCTGCGCAATCTCTTGCCGACCGTGTGAATGATGCAGAAGCAAAGATTATCGTTACATCAGACGGTGCTTTTAGAGGCAACAAAGAAATGTCTTTGAAAAATATTGTTGACGAAGCGGTGGCAAAGACTCCCTCAGTATCAACCGTCATTGTGTTCAAAAGAGTCGGCAATTTCGTTCATTGGGTAGAAGGACGCGACAAATGGGGGCACGACGAAATGGCAAAAGCCTCAACCCATTGCGAAGCCGAAACGGTTGATGCAGAATCCATGCTCTTTATTCTTTACACATCTGGTTCGACTGGTAAACCCAAAGGCGTGGTGCATACTACGGCGGGTTACATGGTCTATACGCATTATACTTTCAATCAAGTCTTTCAAGTGGGCGAAAACGATGTGTTTTGGTGTACGGCTGACATAGGTTGGATCACGGGACATTCCTACATCGTTTATGGTCCTTTGTTGGCGGGTGCAACGACAGTTATGTTTGAAGGCATTCCGACTTATCCCGATGCAGGACGTTTTTGGGAAGTCATAGATAAATTAAAAGTGACTCATTTTTATACAGCCCCAACTGCCATTCGCTCTTTGATGGGTGCTGGCTTACAATATGTTGCGGCATATTCATTGAGTTCTTTGAAATTAATTGGTTCTGTTGGTGAACCCATTAATGAAGAGGCTTGGCAATGGTACTATAAATACATCGGTAAAAGCCGTTGCCCGTTGGTGGATACTTGGTGGCAAACCGAGACAGGTGGTATTATGATTTCTCCCATTCCAAACGTTACGCCATTAAAGCCTACCATGGCAACTTTACCATTGCCGGGTATTCAAATGTGTTTGTTGACACCCGATGGAAAAGAAATCGAAGGTAACAATGTAGAAGGTCTTTTGTGCATTAAATACCCGTGGCCCGGCATGATTCGCACGACTTATGGCGACCATAAACGCTGTCAAGAGGTGTATTTCGGACCTTATAAAGGCTATTATTTTACAGGCGATGGTTCAAAACGCGATGAAGACGGTTATTATCGCATCATTGGGCGTGTGGACGATGTCATCAATGTCTCTGGTCACCGCATCGGAACAGCTGAGGTTGAAGATGCCATTGGCAAACACCCTCATGTCATCGAATCTGCGGTTGTCGGTTATCCACACGACATAAAAGGACAGGGTATTTATGCTTTTGTTATTACTGACCGACCTATCAACAGCGAACAGGCTTTTAAAGATGAGGTTTTGAATGAAATAACCAAGCAAATCGGACCAATAGCAAAGCCTGACATCATTCAAATTGTATCTGGTTTGCCCAAAACCCGTTCTGGTAAGATTATGAGGCGCATTTTGCGGAAAATTGCTGAAGGTGATGTCTCTAATTTAGGCGATATTTCCACATTACTCGACCCCTCAGTAGTTGAGTCAATAAAAGAGGGTGCGCCGACTTTGAAGAAGTGAAAATGAAAAAACATGAGACAACCCGAATTTTCTAACATTTTTTTTTTGAACGCAGATTAAGCTGATTACGCAGATTTACACTGATTTTTTTATTTTCTTCCAATTAAGGTAAGCATCTTATGCTTTCAAAGTACCCGATTTATAAGGTCTTATTATCTATCATTAAGATTGAAATTACTACGAGAGACAATCTAATAATGAGCAATATAAAAACAGCAGCTCCCACAGAGCCTTTAATAATAACACCAATCAAAGGGCCTGCTTCATCTTTCATATTACTAAAAGCTACAGCTTTAATGATACTATTTTTTGTTTCCGGTGCATAATTGGTAGCCACAATTTTTGCCAGTTTTGATTCAAACAGCGGAATGCTGCTACCGGGTTTAAGTCGAAGAAAGTTACTGGCAAAAGTGTTGTACCAGTTAGCGCCGCCGGCAAACTCTTTATTG
>JANMJN010001207.1:0-4575 GCA_031371355.1 Saprospiraceae bacterium | reverse complement strand
GGATCATTGTTGAAGAAGGTCTGTTTTCTCTTTAAAACCTTTATAAATCAAGTATAAATTGCTAATTATGAACATGTTACTAACCACGCAAACTAAGAACAAGGAAGCGAATAAAAAGAAATTTAGCCCCCAATTTTCTACAACTGCACCTATTGTCGCCGTTGTATTTCCTGTCTATAACCCGCCGAAAGATTGGTGGAAACAGTCCTTGCTATATTGTCAACACCTTGCAAAGACTGAAACTAAATATCGTTGGGCTTTTCACTTTGTGAATGATGGTTCCACTCAAGCGGGCATTTTTCCGAATAAAAATGTGTTGAATACTGAGGGGCACAACTGTTCTGTTTTTTTCCATAGTTATGCTGAAAATAGAGGTAAAGGATATGCGATTCGTTACGGTTTACAACAAGTGGAAGACGATGCAGAAATATTTATGCACTGCGATTGGGATTTCCCTTTCGGTACGGATTTGCTTTTGCAGGCTTTGCCTGAACTGCAACATTCCGATGTTGTTTTAGCGGACAGAGGTAATGAATATCTTACGCATTTACCTTTTTTTAGGCAACAATTGACTAAAACACAACGCTTTTTCAATCGTAATCTTTTAAGGTTAAAAGCAACGGATACACAAGCGGGTTTTAAAGCATTTAATGCTATTGGTAAATACATCTTTTTGACAACCTCTATAGATGGATTTCTTTTTGATACAGAATTCGTTAAGTTTTCTGAACGTAACAATTTGAAAATCAGAGCATTGGAGGCAAATTGCCGACCCAGTTTACATTTCAAAAACTTCCGTTTAAAGGTTTTAGCAAAAGAGGTTTTGAGTTTTATATATCTTCTTTTTAAATAAGATGGATTCAATGGTGTAGATTTGCCAAAACTTAAATATTTTGTATATCTACATTCAAAAATATTCAAACACTTTTTTTCTGTGATAAAAATACCTTTACTTATTACTATTGATTTAGAAGAGTTTGACATTCCCGAAGAGTACAATCAATCACTCGATTGGTCAACAAAATGTGCTGTAACAAACGAAGGATTGGGGCGTTTGCTTCCTATTTTGGACAAATACCAAGCAAAAGCGACTTTTTTTACGACCGGAGCTTATGCAAAGGCAAATACTGAGGGGGTCAAAAAAATAGCACAACGACATGAAATTGCTTCTCATGCTTTAAATCACAGCAGTTTTGACGCTTCTGATTATGCCGCTTCCAAAATCGTTTTGGAGAAAATTTCAGGTCAAACCATCCGAGGTTTTCGTATGCCACGCTTACGTCCAGTTGATTATCAAGTATTGAAAGAAACGGGTTATGACTACGATGCTTCTTTGAATCCGACTTGGTTGCCTGGGCGTTACAATAAATTGCGTTCACCCAAAACACCTTTCCACAATGGTTGGGTGCATATTATCCCCAGTTCAGTTACACCATTTTTACGTGTGCCTTTGTTTTGGTTGTCCTTTAAAAATCTCCCTATGTGGATAAATAAACATCTATTTAATCGTCTGATAAACAACGGTTTACTTGTTTTTTATATCCACCCTTGGGAGTTTGCTGATTTAAGTCGTTTCGATTTGCCTATGTATGTCAAACGTGTAGATGGTGAAGCATTAGCAAATAAATTTGACCGCTTTATGGCTTATATCGCAACAAAAGGCGAATTTGTGACCTGTTCTGAATACCTAAAAAACAGTCATTAAATGAAATCAACTTATTGCATTATAGGCGCGGGACCTTGCGGTCTGATGACGGCACGAGCTTTTAAGTTCGCCCATATTTCCTTTGAAATCCTTGAAAAACACACAAACGTTGGCGGTCTGTGGGACATCACCAATGAGGGTACGCCGATATATGAAGCAGCGCATTTTATCTCTTCTCGAACAAAATCAGGTTTTCCAGATTTTCCTATGCCCGATGATTTGCCTGATTATCCGAGTTACAAACAGGTTTTGGCATATATTCAATCTTTTGCCCATCATTATGGTTTGTACGAATCCATTTTATTCAATAAAAAAGTCATTCAAATTGAGAAAATTGACAAAAATGATTGGTTGATAACAACTTCAGATGGTGATAAACGGCATTACGCAGGTGTCGTTTGTGCAAACGGTACTTTGTGGACTGAAAACACACCCATACTGTCCGACAGAACTCCTTCGGAGAGGGGGGTGTTTGAAGGTAAAATACGACATGGCAGAACGTTTAAACAATCAAAAGAATTTATTGGTAAACGGGTGCTGGTCATCGGCGGCGGCAATTCAGGTGTGGACATTGCTTGTGAAGCCGCAACTTATGCGGACAAAGCTTTTTTGAGTTTGCGACGAGGTTATTATATCATTCCGAAGTATGTTTTTGGCAAACCAACCGATGTTTTTGCCGATGAAGGTCCAAAGTTACCCATGAAAATGGAACAATGGGTTTTGCAAAAACTGTTACGCCTTGTTGTTGGAGACCAAACTAAATTTGGTTTGCCGAAGCCTGACCATAAAATATTAGAATCTCACCCAATCTTAAACTCCGATATATTCAATCACCTCGGTCATGGCAAGTTAACTGTGAAGCCTGATGTGGATTATTTGGAAGGCAAAGAGGTCGTTTTCAAAGACGGCAGCCGCGAAGAAATTGACGAAATCATCACAGCAACCGGCTACAATTTTGATATTCCTTTTGCCAAACAATATTTTGAATGGGTGGACAATCGCCCTAAACTCTTTCTCTCAACATATAATCGTCAACACGACAATCTATTTGCCGTAGGTTTTTTGGAAACCAATTCAGCAGCTTATACTTTATTGACCGAAAAGATAAAACTGTTGGCTAACTATTTGAAATCCAAAGAGTTAAATCCTGAAAAAGCCAGAGAGTTTCGGCATTATGTTCAAACAGATAATCCTGATTTGACAGGCAATATAAAATTTGTTCGCACGCCGCGCAATACAGGATATGTGGACAGCGACACTTTTAGAGCGTACATCAAAAAGATGAATAGTCGGATGGATTGGACTTCGTACAAAGAAGGCGAGTACAAAATTTAGCACATTAAAGCTAACTTTGCCGCCAAATAATCAATTAACAATATTCAATAGTCAATCGAAATGAATCGTTTAACGCAGTTATTCAAAGACAAAAAGCACAATATTCTCAACGTTTATTTCACCGCAGGTTTTCCAAAACGCGATGATACTGAGGGGATCATTTTAGCGCTCGCAGAAGCGGGTGTTGACCTCATCGAAATCGGTATGCCGTATTCTGATCCGCTTGCCGATGGTCCGACGATACAACAAAGCGGCACAAAAGCTTTGGAAAATGGTATGCACTTGAATTTACTGTTTGAACAAATCAAATCAGTCCGTCAAAAAACGCAAGTGCCTTTGGTTTTGATGGGTTATTTCAATCAAGTGATGCGTTTTGGCGAAGCCGATTTCTTTAAAAAATGTATGGATTCAGGTGTTGACGGTTTGATATTGCCCGATATGCCTTTGCATGTCTATGAAAACGATTACCAAAAAATGTTGGCAGATTTGAATTTGAAAATGTCTTTTTTGATAACACCACAAACAGATGCGCAACGGATTCGGAAAATTGATGCTTTGACCACAGGTTTTGTTTATATTGTTTCGAGTTATGCGATTACAGGCGGCAATGCAGGTATTTCTGAAGCTCAAATTGATTATTTCAAGCGCATTGAGAAGATGAAATTGAAAAACCCGCGCTTGATTGGTTTTGGTATTTCGGACAAAACGACTTTTGATATTGCTTGTCAACATGCACAAGGGGCTATCATCGGTTCAGCGTTTATTCGGGCTTTGGAGCGCGGCAATACTGAGGGGGTGTCTGTGGAAACGACGACAGCGGATTTTGTCGGTGGTGTCTTTGGTTTGGTTGCTGTTTGATTTTTTTTTTGTCATCAGTGGTCAAAAAAAAAATCACTCATTGTGATACTTTTCGCCCTTCAAAATGGTAAAAGCACGATACAATTGCTCCACAAAAAACAAGCGAATCATTTGGTGTGAAAAAGTCATTTTCGATAAAGATAGCTTTTGATGCGCTTTGGCATAAACGGCTTCTGAAAAACCATACGCTCCGCCAATCTGAAAAACAATGCGTTTTGTGGCGTTAATCTGTTGATTTTCAACGAATTTTGAGAATTCTATGGACGTAATGTGTTTGCCATTCTCATCCAACAATATCAATATGTCGTCTTTTTGCAATTTATTTAAAATTAACTCACCTTCTTTGATTTTCAATGCGTCTATACTGTTCGAAGAACTCCCTTTGGAGAGGGGTGGATTTTTAACGTCAGGCAGTACGACCAAATCGAAATTCACGTAGTGTTTCAACCGTTTTTCATAGATTGCGATGCCTTCGTCTAAGTATTTAAAGGCGGTTTTGCCAATGACCCAAAGTTCTATCTTCATTCTTTTTCATTTTTTTTTGACCACTGATTGGGCTGATGTGACGGATTTTCACTGATTTAGTTCCCTACTGGATGACAAAAAAATCAGCGTAAATCAGTTGCATCAGCCCAATCAGTGGTCAAAAAATTCACTTCTTTTTTACCTTTTTCAAA
>JANMJN010001159.1:0-2574 GCA_031371355.1 Saprospiraceae bacterium | reverse complement strand
CATTTGAGTGGCTGGGAAGGTGGGTAGTCAATTTTTGTGGGGATTATTGGCTACCTCTCAGTATCTTTCTCATTCTAAAACAACACCCTTAAACACAAAACATTTTTTCCACCTTTAGCAACAAATTATAATTATCTTAGACAACAAAAGGACACTTGTGAAAGCAAGTGTCCTTTTGTTGTCTAAGGGGCAAACAAAGTTTTATGGTTTCACAAACTTCGCTTGCTCTGTTCCGACTTTTATCACATAGGTCCCCGCACGTAAAGCGGATACATCAATTTGTTGTGTCGCTTGACCTTTGAGAACTTGTTGCCCAAGCAGGTTGTAAATACCATAAACAGACCCCTCAGTATTCTCGTTCGATGACAGGGTTTCTACATTGAAAAAACCATTAGATACAATGGTCGGATAGACCTTCAAACCTTTTGACCCTTTGAACGCAACTGAAACGACTTTTGATAAGGCGTCTTTGCCATCATTGTCTATTTGACGCAAACGATAATAGCTCATACTGCGGGGTGTGTTGTCTGTAAATTCATAGTTTGTATGCTTCCCCGTAGTAGAAACAAAACCCAATATTTCCCAATCATTGCCCGTCGCTTTGAGGCGTTCAATTTGGAAGCCTTTGTTGTTCACTTCTGTGGCTGTTTGCCACGTCAATAAGTTACTCGACGACCCTGCGACTCTCGTGGCTTTGAAACTCAAGAGTTCGACGGGCAAAATAGCACTTAAACCAACGAAGTTAGAGATCGCACCTGTCAGTGCAAAATTTTTAAGATCCGCATCATATTTATTAACTGAGTCGTCTGTCAACTTCGTAATAGTTGTATTACTCCCACCAGCAATACCTTGATTACATCTGTAATTAGTTACTAAGTTGGGTTGTGGCAAAGAGAAGGAAGTATTCATGTTGCTTGCAATTTCAGAGGCTGTCTTTACGACACTCCAAATCCTGATTTCGTCAATATTGCCTGCAAAGACATTTAATCCAGCATTGAAATTTCCAATATAAACATGTGCACCTGCAGTAATGGCATTTACGCTTGTATTAGGCGTGCCAACTAATACACCATTTTTGTATAACTTCATGGTATGAGTCGGTTCATCGTAAGTAACTGCCACATGATACCACGTGTTATTAGTCAAAATGGCTGGATCTTGTACCTGAACATACGAACCACCACTTACTCCATGCCCACTTGAAAGTTGAGAAGATAGTACCCAAAAGGCATGAGGTGAACCACCGTCTCCAGAAATGATATTATTATAATTAGATAAATTAGTGATGTAAACCCATGCTTCTTTTGTATAACTTATAGGCAGAATATTATTACAATCGACATAGTCATTTACTCCATCAAAGTTTAATGAATTGTTCTGCGATTGTATTGAAGAAGTGATAAAAGTGCTAATGAAAAAGACCATTAGCAGTCTGTGTGTTTGATTTTTCATGATTCATAGAATTTGTAAGTTTTTATTTAAAAAAGTTGAACTTGTTACAAGAGTAACAATATTTTGCAAAAATATATATACAATTTGGTTGTGTCAATAGTTCTACTTGCTTGATACCCTCTAAAAAAGAAAGAATATATTTATATGGTAATTAACAAATTAATTTATTTTACCATAAATCAAAGTCTGCTGCGCTGTTGATTGTTTTTATTTTGTTACTTGAATTTTCTTCATTACTACACGCTTGCCTTGTGCGTGTATTTTTATGAGATACAAACCCGTTGGTATATTGGTTACATCCAAACGGTGAGAGGCAGATGGTGCTTTTTTCACTGTCTCTTGTTGAACGGTTCTACCGATTAAATCTGAAAGTACAAGGGTCACTTCACGTCCTTCAAACGGTTTTAGGTCTATCCATACTTCATCAATTGCAGGATTGGGATAAATACTGATGTTGTCTCCTTTTTGATATTTAATCATTTGAACGGTTGAATAGGCAATGTCGCCATTCAAATATGTTTGTTTGATTCGGTAGAAATTATCACCTTTATCAGGCGTATTGTCATAGAATGATTGGTATTGCAATTCGTCTGTAATTAAGGTTTTGTTGCTGATTTCAATGGATTCAAAAGCATTTGTAAGCAGATTCATCTTCTCAACCGTCAAATAATCCAAGCGAAAACCTTGATTGGTCGTGTACCCAATGACATTGCGCTGGGCTTCAGCATGCCCATTGATACTGATGACTTGATTGGTTAACAGATTATTTTCATCGTCATCATGGTCGCGTTTTTTAGTGGGACAAGTCGCTTCCACGATTTGCCATTGTTGGCTGTTGTTGCTATTCCAATCTGTAATGACAATCTGGGCGGAATTGGACATTGAGGCATTCTGAACATCCAAAACTTTACCGCACCTTCCTTTGATGATTTTGTAAAATCCGTTACCCAAACACTCGAGCGTCCAATCTTCATTGCCTCTTGATGCATAACGGGATTGACAAACTGGCACATTATTGGTCACTCCACTGATTGAGACAGCTTTCCCACAGTGTTGTGCCACAATTTTGACATTGCCACCTCTGCCTACAAAGATAAAACGCCATTTTTGATTATTGGATCC
>JANMJN010001138.1:0-4896 GCA_031371355.1 Saprospiraceae bacterium | reverse complement strand
GTAAATGAAGGACATTTGCAAAAGCTTTTCTTGAAAAATACTGTAAAATTGTTTTTTAATATCAACCCGAATAAAAAAATCGGATATGAACCGTTTGAAAAACCTTGCACAACTTGAATATGAGGAATTTGATATCTGTATCATAGGCGGGGGCGCAACAGGCTTGGGGTGCGCATTAGATGCCGCTTTACGGGGTCTGAAGGTCGTGTTGATTGAGCGCGATGATTTTGCATCTGCCACTTCGTCCAAATCCACGAAATTGTTTCATGGCGGAGTACGTTACCTTGAACAAGCTGTTAAAAAATTGAGTTTGGAACAATTCCGTATGGTCAATAAAGCCTTGAACGAACGGAAAACGCTCATCAAAAACGCCCCTCATCTCGCACAACCTTTAGCCCTTTTGACACCTTGTTATTCATGGTGGGAAGGTCTTTACTACAGTATTGGACTTAAAATTTATGACTGGTTAGCAGGAAAAACCAATCTTGCACCAAGCGAATGGCTCTCAAAAGCCGCTACTTTGCGCAGAATACCCGAACTAAAAGGTGACCTTTTAAAATCGGCTGTTTTGTATTATGATGGGCAATTTGACGATACACGTTATGCTTTGGCGATTGCAAAAACGGCTGATGCTAAAGGCGCAGTATTGATAAATCACGTCGAAACGCTTGGTTTTGTCCAAAATACTGAGGGGGTGCTGACAAGTCTAAAAGTACGTGAAACGCTCCAAGACGAGGATTACCTCATTCGCGCAAAGCTTTTTGTTAACGCCACAGGTCCTTTTTCTGATCATATTAGGCAGTTGGCAAACCCAAAAGCTGCCCCAAGGATGCGCGTCAGTAAAGGTGTGCATATCGTTTTGCCCAGAGATTTGATGCTCGGTGATACGGCTATTTTGATTCCTGAAACAGATGATGGACGTGTTGTTTTTATCATTCCTTGGCAACGAAGGCTTTTGGTAGGCACGACTGATGAGGAATGTAAGTTGACGGAAAGAGAAATTGCTCTCGAAAAAGATGATGTTGATTATTTGTTGAAATATGTCAATCGTTATTTTAAAACAGAAGTAAAACCCGAGCAGATTAAAAGCGGTTTTGGTGGTTTGCGCCCCCTTTTACAAGCCGACCTTTCAGAAGATGCCAAAAGTATTGTGCGTGACCACGAAGTAGAAATTGATAAAAAAAGCGGTTTAATCAGCATTATGGGCGGCAAATGGACCACTTATCGCTTGATGGCAAAGGATACGATTGATAAATGTGAGTTTATACTGAGGGGGGCTGTTTCGGATTGTAAAACAGACGAACAACTGCTTGAAGGAGCAGAAAATTGGATAAAAGACGATTACAAAAGGCTGGCGCGTAAGTTTGGCGTACCTGAATATGCGACGCGACGACTCAATCGGCGTTATGGCGCGGAGGCAGTGAAGGTGTTGATGATGATTTGGAAAGACCCGACGCTGAGGCATCCGATTGTTCACGGTTCGCCTATTTTGAAAGCGGAGGTGATGTATGTGACTGTCCACGAGATGGCTTGTACTTTGAAGGATGTGATGTCAAGACGGCTTGGTTTAGAATTAACTGACTGGCAACAAACCCTCGAAGTGATGTCAACGGTCGCTGATTTGATGCAAGAAGCTCTTTGGTTTTCGACAACTGAACGCGACAGAATGGTGGCGGATTATCAGAAGGAAATCCTTGAATTTCAAAAAACAGCATTTGGGGATTAGTTATTGGTTAATGATTATTAGTCAATTAGTTATGTAAACAATAACTAACAACTATTTCACCCGCATAGCAATACCTGCGCCAGAAATAAATGCCATAGCAAAAAGAATGACCGAAAGAATCATCCCAAACATAAAGATATTATAACAATAAGTGAGATAACGATATTTTTGAGCCAAAACCTTGCCCAAATAGTACAAATCACGGGTCATAGAACTGTATTGAAAATCCGAATCTTTTATCATTTCCATCATACCCCATTGAAAATCCTCCAATTTCATATTATAAAAATTACCAAAAAACAACAAGTTTGAGCGTTTGTTGCGTATATCGTCAAGCGTCACCTCGCCTGTTGTCACCTTTGGTCGCGTCGAAAGCGTTGCAAAAATGATAGAAGTTAGACAAACAGTCATTAGAACCACCGTTGGTAAAATCAGTTGAGGAGAATTATTGAGTTGTGGGACAAGCATCGAAAATATGATAGAAATCATAATGGTGTTAATACTCAACATTAAATTTGCTTTATGATCAGCAAGCGCAGACAAATTGTTGTGCGTATTATACGTCGTTTTGTACATCGTTTGAACGCCACGTCCAACGTTGATATGTTTAATCTCTTGTTTACTTTGTTTTGTCAGCGATTTTTCTTTTTCTTTTTCAAATATAAAAATCTCATCAACAATATTCGACATATCAGGATTCAACCGCATTTGTTGCTTGCGCAATTGAGCAATGTGCTTCATCTTGCGCTTTTGATACATACTTATAGCTATATCTGTGTGGTAGCTTTGGGACAGCATAAAAGCCAACTCAAAGTCAATCCATTCTTCTTCTGTCATCAACTTATTATGCGTAACAATAAGCTCTTGACGCAGCTTTGAAGTCCGTATCCAATATGATTTTTCACCCAAATGGCTCAAATCAGCATCGCAAATTATTTGTTGAAGTAATCCTACAGGGCGTTGAGGTATCATTGTTGCTCTGATACACCCTTTTATGACATCAATAACTTGAGGTGGATAATTATAATTTTCGAGAAACTGTTCAGCATACTTCACCGATCGTTCTTCATGGTTTTCAGGTCCTTTGTCGTAGCCAGAGTCGTGAAACCAAGCGGCAATTTCCAAGTTTTCCAAATCCTCCATCGGTAGCCCAAAAGCCAAACCTATTTGACGACAGTTACGCACCACGTCCTGCGTATGGGTTAGGTCGTGATAGACGTATTTTTTGGACACGTTTTCCTCGAAAAATTCCGTGATGTATGCTTCAACGGTCGTAAGTATATTGATATCAGTCACTTGTATTAAGTCAGAGTTTTAAGTTTTTGAACTTTTATGGTGCCATTGAGTGTTGAAATACATCAATATGAATAAAAAAAATACACAATTAATACGCCAAATTTACAAGAGGAAAGTGAGTTTTGGAAATTTTATTGTCAACAAAGAGATATTAAACAAAAAAACCGCCTTAACTCGACTAAGAGTTATGACGGTTATTAAGTGTTTTTGGAGGTCACTAGCGGATTCGAACCGCTGTAGCAGCTTTTGCAGAGCTGTGCCTAACCACTCGGCTAAGTGACCTTTTGTCAAATCGGGTGCAAATATAGAAGAAGTTTTTGTCTAATGCAAAATTATTTCTTTAAATAAAAAAAACATCTGAAATCCTATCTAAGCAACCAATGCTATGAGACTGAAACCGAAAAATTGTTCTTTTGTTTCATTAGAAGGGACATTTTTTAGAAACAATCGTGATTTATGCCCAAAACATAGTTTTTAACGATGTTCAATGCTATAGCAGTTTCTGCACCTTTAAAGCCTGAAATTTGCTCGTTTTTTAAGTTTTTCTCTGCAAATTCCGTGAATTCTTTGGATAAAGGCATATAAGTCCAGTGCCATTTTTCCTCATTGTAACCCGTCGGTCGCCCCGCAGTATAAGGTTGACAAAAGCCATAATGCGCTGCATTTTTTTTCATCCAATCATAAATACGTTTGCCTTTACCTTTTTCAAAATAGGCATTTGATAGGTTTTCAAAATCTATATCTGTCCCCCAATGATGCCGACTCGAACCTGGCATAGAACTGAATTGTAATATCTTTCGAGCAATGACTGACGGGTCTGAATTTTTCCTTGATAAATCTGCCCATTTTCTTTCCCAGATGCCTTTTTGATAGTCAAAATTTCGGGTTGCAGAAATAATGGTCAATTTCAGACCTACTTTTTGGGCAGCAGCATACATTTTTTTGAAGGCTTGGTATGCTTCTTTTCGCAGCAAAAGGCTGTCGCGTTCAGCATATTTTTTGTCAACATAAATAAAGTCGGGATGGAATTTTGGTTCAAACTTACCTGTAATGTATTCAATCGTGATAGGTGTTTTAACCGTTTCTG
Source organism: Saprospiraceae bacterium (assembly GCA_031371355.1). GTDB lineage: Bacteria > Bacteroidota > Bacteroidia > Chitinophagales > Saprospiraceae > JAAFJT01. The sequence goes on along the minus strand of JANMJN010001138.1, from coordinate 787 downwards.
GAGGTGCGACAGCTTTGGTCGGCTTTAAAAATTGAAAGCTCAGAAAGCTTAGAACAGTAATGCCTGCAATGATTAAGAATTTACGCATAAAAAATGTTTTTTGTTTACAAACGACAAAAATCGAAAAAATGCGTCAATTCTGCACAAAAAAAAAAACTCGCAGTATATGTCATACTACGAGCCCCTTAAAACGAATCTTACAATTTTTAACCAAAACTTACAATTATAATACAACAATAACTATGCCAATAATTACTTATTTGAATTATTGCATTTATGTAATTTAATGATTTTTAAATTTTTAAACAATTATTATTTATCAATTTTTATAAAAATAAATATCTTTTAAATAGTCAATAGTTTTAAATATATCGTCACTCAATATTTTATCCCCCCTCAGTATCGGCACTGTTTTTCGATAATTTTCTACAATTGTTTCAATAAACGGCGATGATTTTACTGGGTGGCGAAAGGAAAGGGCTTGCATCGCTACCATAAACTCAATGGCAAGCAATCGCTCCAAGTTCTCTACAATGCGACGGCATTTTGTCGCGGCATTAGCCGCCATACTCACATGGTCTTCTTGCCCATTCGACGACACGATGCTGTCCACTGATGCAGGCGTTGACAATTGCTTGTTTTGACTCGCTATCGAAGCCGCCGTATATTGCGCTATCATCATACCAGATTCAATACCGCCGTTTTGTGTCAAATAAACAGGTAAGCCCCGTTGCCCTGTCAACAACTGAAACGTTCGACGTTCGGAGATACTCCCTATTTCAGACAA
>JANMJN010001137.1:0-3699 GCA_031371355.1 Saprospiraceae bacterium | reverse complement strand
AAGCGGTATTTTAGGAAATGTTCAATCAACAGGGACCAAAACCTTTAGTTCAGCAGCAAATTATACTTTTAATGCTAGTGGAAGTCAATCAACAAGTTCTTTTATAACAAGTCCGTCAGCAAATACAGTCAAAAATCTAACTATCAATAACGCCGCAGGTGTTACGCTTACAAATGCGGTCAATGTAACAGGTGATTTAACTTTAACAGCAGGAAATATTGGAAGTTCAAATGCACTTACTTTAAATAGTACATCAGCGCAAGTCATAGCAGGGAATAGCAAAACAGTTGACAACTTAACTATTAACAATACAAGTGGTGGTGTCTCACTATCTTCTGCCCTAACAGTAACCAATGCTTTAACCTTAACATCTGGCAACCTAACCTTAGGCGCAAACACCTTAACAGCAGGAAGCTTTGCGGGAAGCCCGTCAACATCAAGCCACGTCTTTACAGATGGCGCAGGTGTTTTAAAATCTGATATTGGTGCAGGAGCTACCAAAGTCTTCCCAATAGGTGCAACTGCCGCTTCTTATGACCCCGTTTCTATTAATCCAACAGCAGCAACAACATTTAGCGCATTGGTAAAAGTCACAGCAGCAGCAGGGGATTTTACACCTGCTATTACTGATTTCAATAAAGTAGCCCCGCGTCAATGGAATATCACACCGACTGTTGGCTCACCTGGCTCAACTGTCTTGATTTTGACAAATGGTGGCGCAGCTTACACACCGACCACGCCAAAACTTGGACATTATACAGGCTCGGTTTGGGAGGAATTAGCATCTACATACAGCAGTAATGCTTGGACAGCTACAACAACATCATTCTCACCGTTTGGTGGTGGTGATACAGGTGGTTTTGCAGTTGTTTTAGGTGTCGAATTAACCAATTTCAAAGCTAAAGCAAGCAACCAAAGCAACCTCCTCACATGGTCAACCGCCACCGAAAAGAACAATATGCATTTCAACATCGAACGCAGCACCAACGGTTCAAACTTCTCAACGATTGGTACGGTTAAAGGGAATGGCACAACCACGACTGCAAATGATTACAGTTTTGCAGACGAGACCCCCCTCAGTATAAACTACTATCGTTTGCAATCTGTGGACTTTGATGGCAAAACACAAGCATCTAACATTGTTACAGTGTTCAGAAGCACAAGTGGCAAGTTGAAAGTCTATCCAACTGTGGCATCTGATAAATTGAATATTATTTTAGACAATAACCAAACATCTTTATTTACCATTTTTGACTTAATGGGCAAAACGATTCAGACAGGACAATTGACTGGTCAAAAAGAGTTGCCTATTTCTACTTTGGCGACGGGCACTTATGTCTTAAAAGTCGGTAGTGATGTGGTGAAGTTTGTGAAGCAGTAATTTTTTGTTTTTATCGCTTTTGTTATGCCGCTTTTGTCATTCAGTAGGAACCTCTTTGTACCTTTACAAACACGCAAAAAGGTTCCTGCTGAATGACAAAAGCGACAAAAGCGCAAAGAGATTCCTACTGAACGTTAACCACACCACTTGTGGAAACCAAATAAAAAAACGAATATTGCGGTAACATCCGAGCTATGAATCTCGCTATTGTCATTGGTTAACTGAAAGGATTCCGATACTGAACGTGAGCTGCGGCATTCGTATGAATACAAAATTGGTTGAGGCTCTTAACGGAGTCATCCCGTAGGCGAATGTATCGTTTTTCAAAGGAATGCTGTATATCTCGGATGTTATTTTTTATTTACTCATCCTTAAATGGTTTAGAAGTCATGTTAAAAAAGGGAACTAAATCAAGTACTCCTCCCCAAGCCACGATGGAAATTGCCGTTGTAAATCCCCATGCAGCCGGGATAGACATCGGAAGCAAGTTCCATTTAGCGGCAGTAGGTCAAGGCAAAGACGATCTCATCGAGTTTGGTATCACGACACCCGAACTGCATGAGCTCGCCCAAGAATTGAAGCGGCGCGGTATTCGCACCGTTGCAATGGAAAGCACAGGCTATTTCTGGATACCTGTTGCTATGCTCCTTCGGGATTATGAATTTGAGGTCGTCGTGGTCAATGGTGCCTCCATCAAAGGCTTTAATCGTCCAAAGACAGACCCCAAAGATGCCCGTTGGATTCAAAAATTGCACACTTTGGGTATGTTGAAGCCAAGTTTCCAATTAGACAACTTCAATGAAGGCTTACGCACTTACAGCCGTCGGCGACGGACTTTAGTGCAAGACCGAACACGTTTGCTCAATCGGATGCACAAGGCTTTGGTCTTGATGAACATCCAAATTGGGATGTTTCTCACTGAATTAGACAGTAAAAGTGGTATGGACATCATCGCTGCCATTGTTGGCGGCGAGCGCAGTCCCATCAAACTTTATGCTCATGTTCGAAGCGGTGTCAAGACACCAAAAGAACTTATGCTTAAAGCATTGGAAGGGACTTGGCAACCCCAACACATCTTTGAGTTGAAACAACTTCATGGTGCGTACCTATTTTGTATGCAGCAAATCAAGGAATGTGATGTGGCAATAGAGCGTGAACTCGAAGCCTACTGTAAGGAAAAGGGTATCACGCCTACGCCACCTGACAGTAAACCGCCGACCAACAAACGCTCCGCATTCTATGATAATCATGCACCGACATTCAAGACGGTGGACACTATGCAGCGTATTGTAGGGGCTGATTTCCTCGCCATTGACGGTATTGGTCCCAATTTTATTCTTGATATTGTCTGTGAACTTGGTTTTACACTCGAACAGTTTCCTTCTGCTAAACATTTTACATCGTGGTTATCTCTTTCGCCTCAAAATAAAGTAACAGGTGGCAAAGTTATATCCAGTAAAATAGCCAAAAGAAACAATCGAGCGGCACAAGCTTTCAGACAAGCGGCAAACTCTATTGGGAATACCCTTAAACATCCGCTCAGACCTTTTTTCTTAAATATTCAAAGAAAACAAGGTCGGAAAGGAGCAATCGTTGCGACTGCCAGAAAATTAGCAACTATTGTTTATCACATGGTAAGGGACAATACCCCCTTTGACTATCAAGTTTCCGAAACCGAAAAAAGCAGGCAACGGAATAATTTACTTAAAAAATTTCAAAGAGCCATCAACGAACATCAATTCTCTTTAGATGAACTGAAGTTCGCTGCTTGAGTTAATGTAATTCCTTTTTTTTGCTGCACGACCATTCCTTTGTTGCTACTGGAATGATAGCCTTTTTTGTGCAGTCATTTCAGGCTGTTGCGTTTTAGGCGAATGACAAAGCGACAAAAGCGACAAAAGCCACACTCAATACTTCCGAATATCGCGCGGTATCTTTTTAAAGACAATCCCTTTTGCTTGCCGCAACTCAATACTCAAGACGCAGTTATCCGCATAAATGATATTGGATTCGCTCACAATATCCAAACTGCCTAATAAATCCGTATCCAATGTGACAACGGCATTTGGTTCATAACAAAAGTAAACAGTGGTCGTGTCGTTTTGTCCTAAGAAATAAGTCTTGATTTCAGCGTTTTTACTGAGGGGGCTGTTTGTTTCGCTGTAAAAAATATATTCTTGCAACGCCCGCAAGTTTGCCGTCGGCGATATATTGCCGTCTTCATCAAACAAGGCTTCGCCCAATGTGCAATACGTAAAACTGCCGCCTGTCCCTTCCGTCGTCCCATAACCTTTTATGACGCGGCGAACACGCTCGGC
>JANMJN010001118.1:0-7003 GCA_031371355.1 Saprospiraceae bacterium | reverse complement strand
AGTTGAGAATACAACTTGGTATCGCCTTTTTTTGTCAAACCATATTCGACGCATAAAATGATGTTGTCGCCTTGTTTAATAAAGTTTTTAGCTTCATTAAGTCCAAAAGCAACACCCAAGCCGGCATGAAGACCCATATTCACAACGCCTACATGTAGCGAATCGCTTATGCGCTTACTATCCAAGCCGAAAGCCAAGTTTGAACCGCCCACAAAAACCAAACGCGGCGTAGGTAACTCTGCCAATCGCTTTTCTTTCTCTATTGTTGCCCCCACGAAGACGTTTGTATTCCGTATTCTCGGCGCAACGAAGGCTTGTACCAAGAAACAGAAGCCGACTGTCAAGCCTACATAAGCTGCAATCTTTAAAAAGAACTTTATAAGCATATTATTATTCATTTGCCCCCTCAGTATAATCGTATAAATCCGCCTAAATCAGTGATTAGAATTGAAAATATATAAACTGTTGATTCTGCTCGAACGCTCCGAATAAAAGTATCGTGACACCGAGCAACACATAAACACTCCACCGCACATAAACGGGCTTGACATCCAACCATGTTATCAACGATTTCCCGCGTTGTAACCATTCTACCATTATTAAAATCAACAAGGAGATGAAGATGATTTGCAAGTCAAACTTCGCAATTGCCAACTTCGAGAATAAGCCTTGTATTTTGAAGCCATGCGTCATGTTGGAAAGGATATAAAAAGCATCGTCCACGCTTTTGGCTCTAAAGAACACCCAAGTCAAACAAATCAACGTGAAAGTGAATGTACCTTGAATGAATTTCAATAATAACGGAAAACGATTGAGTTTTACTAATTCTACAACTTTACCTAAGGGTTTTGTCAACCACAACTCAATAATCAGATACAAACCGTTCAAGCCGCCCCAAATCACATACGTCCAGTTTGCGCCATGCCACAAGCCACTTATCAAGAAAGTGACCATCAAATTGAAGTACAAACGCCCTTTTGACACCCTGTTTCCACCCAATGAGATGTATAAATAGTCTCGAAACCATGTTGAAAGGGAAATGTGCCATCGTTTCCAGAACTCTGAAATAGACTTTGAAAAGTAAGGTCTATCAAAGTTCTTCATCAATTTGAAACCCATGACTTGCGCCGACCCAATCGCAATATCTGAATAGCCTGAAAAGTCGCAATAAATTTGAATCGCAAAAAAGACTGTCGCAATAATAAGTGCGAGACCTTCAAAATTCTGTGGATTGTCATAAACGTAATTGACCGTACTCGCCAACCTGTCGGCAATGACCACTTTTTTGAACAAGCCCCATGCCATGAGCTTTAAACCATCCGTTACCCGCTTGTAATCGAAGTTGTGTTTTTCATAAAACTGGTGCAAGATGTTTTGCGGTCGTTCGATCGGACCTGCCACCAATTGCGGGTAAAACATGACGTATAAAGCATAAATCCCAAAATTCTTTTCTACTTTTTGATGCCCTCGATACACCTCTATCGTATAACTCATGGCTTGAAAAGTATGAAATGACAAACCGATCGGCAACAAAATAGACAGATTTGGGATTGAATTGTGATAACCTAAACCATTAAGGAATATGGAAAGGTTATCGTTTAGAAAGTTGTAGTATTTGAAAACCGCCAATACACCAATATTGGCTATCAAACTGTATATTAAATATAATTTGCGCTTGGAACCTTCTGATTTTTCAATATAAATACCTGCGAAATAGTCAATGACGATGGTAAAGCCCAATATCAAGATATAAATAGGCAGAAACACCATGTAGAAATAACAACTCGCAGCTAAAAGCAACTGCCAACGATATTTGTGCGGCAGTGAGAAATAGACGGTTGTGACTATAACAAAGAAATAAACGAAATGGAAAGAGTTAAAAAGCATGTTATTTTGGCTCTTCGTTAGTGCTAAAAGCTGTTTATACTGAGGGGGGTGTTTTGTCTTCTTATGATATACCAAATCTTAAAGATTTCATATATCTGGGCGTACTAAGGTCTTTCTCCGAGTTTTCGAGCAGGTATGCCGCCCCAAATTTCATACGGTGCAATGGATTTATTGACCACAGAACCCGCCGCAACAATCGCTCCTTTGCCAATGAGTACGCCTTTTAAAACAACCACATTGACACCGAGCCATACATCGTCTGCGATGGTTATGGCTGCGCTTGTAGGTGTTTGTTCTCCGATGTAAGTGTCTCTATTCTCAAAACCATGATTGTGGTCAATGAATTTGCAACCCGATGCAATGGCACAATGATAACCGATTGTAATGCTGTCTGAAATATTGAACTCGCAACCGTTACCCACAAACGTTTTATCATCAATCGCAATCGCATACCCCTCAGTATAGGGACCATCGTATTTAAAAAAGGTGTTTCTTTCAATCGTACAGTCATTACCTATTTTGACTTTGTGATACCATTTAAAGTTAGCACCTTCTATGATTGTATTTTTGCCGATTGAAACACCCATGCTGTTGAGAAAAACTTTTCTAATCGTTGACGTTATTTTCTTAAAAAATCGAAACCTTAAAACGAATATTATCTTAAAAAGGAGTGCGTTCATGTTTAGTTTCTATTGTTTTCATAGTCCTTCATGCGTTTTAAGCTCATTAACCTTCTTCAAAAGTCTGAATAGACTTTTCAAAAGCCTGAACGGACTTTTCAAAAGTCTGAATGGACTCTTCAAAAGTCTGAAAAGGCTCTTCAAAGGAATATTTAGAAGATATTTATCAGATTTTTTTTATGGCAAAAGTAAAACAGGTTCAAACAGAGTGTACAGATTCCAACGTTTCAGAGCGTTGAGATACTGAGGGGTACATCAATGTCAAAAACTGCTCTGCTGAAACCGCCCACCGCAAAGATTGGTCATGAAATTGACGGGCATTATATCCCAAATGCGCCCTTAAACTGTCTGAAACCAAACAGGATTTAAGAGATTCATAAATAGCCGTTTCATTTCTAATATCTGTCAATAATATATTTTCACCATGAACGAGTAGCTTATTATTCATGTCGCCTTTTGACCCTACAATCGGAATGCCGAGCGATAAAGCACAGGCTAACGAACCGCTTTTGTTGCACGTGCCTCCTTCGCCCTCCGCACTCACAGGATCTGGCATGAAAAACACATCCCCCAAACTTAGATGCTGATAAATACGTTTGGCAGACATCTCACCGACATAATGTATATAGTTTCTACTTGCCAAAACGAGCGGAGGCGTCGAATTTTTGCCACATAACAACCAAACGAGGTTGGGATATCCCTTAACAAGTCTATCAAAAACAGGCAAATATGCTAAAACTTGACGGTCGCCAAACGTGCAAATGATTTTTGCATCGTCGTCTATTTGGTAACGGTCTTTTAGTTGCTTTTTCAACCCATCGGTTACTTTGATGGGTGTAATATTAGAGGCAATAGGTATAATTGTTTTCTTGTGCGTCGGTAATTTCTTTAAGTTATCGTCATAAAAATTAATGCTCGTCACCACTTTTTCGGACATATTGGCAAGTTTATAGGCTATCCGTCCTTGTAAAAACGACATGAGTCTTGTTTTCAACGCCCGCTCTGGTCTTATTTTTACTTCATGAAAAATCGTTAAAATAGAAATATCCAATCGGGAAACAGCGCGATACAAAGACACTAATACATGCGGCAAACCTTTTGGATGAAAAGCATGAGGCACATATTGTACGATGAACCAATCAGGTTGAATGTTTTTAAGAAGATGAACAACTGAAAGTACCCCCTCAGTATTCCATTGATTGACAATAGGGTAAACCTTTAAATTGTCTTGCTGAACAACCATTTGATCGGCTGAACAAATAACGTGTACCTCAACGCCTCGGGCTATCAAGGCTTGCGCCAAATGATAAGTATGATCGCCCACACCACAAATAGTGGGTGGATAGTTGCGCGTTAAAAAAACTATTTTCATTGTCATTATATAAAGTAGTGTAATGCCGTTTTGACTTTAAGTACCCACCCCGAAGGCTTCGTGCGTCGCCCCAGTATTTGTTTAATCAAACGTTTTACTTCCGCTTTATCCTTGTTGCGATGAGCATCGCGCAGGATAAAGTAATCAAATATATTGAGGTGTTTGTTGAGGTAAATCGCTAAGTTGGGAAACAGTTTTTTGAGTTTTTCATACATATCTGCTACCATCATTGTGCGTTGCACGGGTTGCAGAGGCGTAAAAACACTGCTTTCATTCAAACGAAAAACAGCGCATAAGTCCTTCAATTTCAAGGCATAACCGCCACTTTCAGACAACAAAGACAGATACAAAGGTCGGTCACTCAAAGGCATATCGGCGATGCGGTCAAGCCACACGTCTGTTTTTGGTTTTCTAAAAGCGATGGTACAAGTATGAAAAAACGTTTCTTGCGCAAAATCTTCTAAAGTGAACCGGTTGTCTCCTAAGTCGTTGTAAACATCTTCAAACTCGTCTCTATCTTCGTGATAATTTTTTCGCCCTGTAAAACAAGCGGTCATTTGTTCGTCTTGTTCTAAGGCATCTAACTGTTTTTGCAATTTGAGGTCATCAATCCAGTAGTCATCACTTTCCAAAAGCGCGACGTACTTACCTTTACAGGCTTTGATACCTCTGATGTGGTTTTTCATCATACCCAAATTGGGTCCTTTGGGCAATAGGCGAACGATGTTTGGATAACGTTGCACATAGCCTTCACATATTTCGCGGGTGCGGTCTTTGCTGGCATCGTCGCCGATGACGACTTCAAAAGGGAATGTTGTCTTTTGCGCCAAAATACTGTCCAATGCTTGCTCAATATATTTCTCTTGATTGTAAGCGATGATGGAAACGCTGACCAACGGTTCGACAGTATTGGTTTGGGTGTGTTGGGTGGAATATTTCGTTTGTATCATAAGATGATTTTTAATGTTTTTTACTGAGGGGGGTGTTAAGTAAAAAAGCGAGCCAAAGCACTGGCTATCTTTAAATGCGTCTTCTTAAAAATATACTCGCTCCGACTGTAAATATTGATGGGTTCAGACACGTAATCCAAGAAGATGCGGTCGGTTGGCGACGGGCGTTGTCCGTTTTTGACGACATACATGAGCCAGTTTTTCTCCCACGGCTTTGTTTTGCTGGCAGCATGAGACATAATGAAGCCGATGCCTTGAAAATCCATACCGCTGTTGTCCACTATGGACAGAGTTTCATTTGTAATATCTTTGGCAATATTGAGGGCATCTTGGTCTGTACGATTGAACATATAGTTGCGCCCTTGTAAGCCAGAAGCAACATCTCCTTTATGGCTGTTGTGCAAGTCGGCTTTGATACGTGCCATGTCTTCCAAAACCAAATTTTGAACATCACGCCATGTTTCCAAAAAACTTTTAGCTTTTCTATGTAAACCGAGAAATCCACCGTTGACGTATTGTGGATTGTCGCGGCGTACCGTCATGTCGTGTTTTTAGAAATATTGCTCCCATTGGTGGCGTAAAGGGTGACTGATAGGTAGAGGCGAGTTTACATCTTCGGACATCGCCACGCCATAGTCCACCCATTCTTCAAAATAAGAAAAAGGGCATTTGATGATGATGTCGCAATCTATATAAAAAATTTTTTCTGCCTCTGGTTGGTATTTTTCTAAAAGGTCAATCATAAAATCAGGCTTGCAATAAGGCAAAAAGGCTTCTTTTGGGAATTTTATGAAATGTAACTTTAGGTTTCCCTGTACCGTCATCACCTCTCCTACCCCATTTTCAGATTCTATAACTGCCCAAGGTGGCAAAGCCCCTTTGTAGCCAATCCAAACAATGCCTTCGTAGCCATGCTTACTCAGCGAGTTGACCAAGGCAGCTACGCCTTTATGGTAATGTCCTTCAAAAACAGTACAAACAATGGTCTTTTTGTTCATTTTCTTATCGGTTTATTTCAAATTTCAAGAATAATGGGGCATTAACCTTTGAATCTGAAATCTTGTAATTATTCATCTACCAATTGCAAAACAAGTTCAATCAACCTGTGCAAATCATCTTCAGTAAGGCGATGGTCAATGGGTAAAGCAAGTATATTTTGAGACATTTTTTCTTCAAAGACATAGTCCCGTTTATAGGGATCCTTTGGTTCGGTATTTCGCTTCAAAACTTCTTCCCAAAGATTTGGGATAAAAACCTTTTGTTCATGGAAAATCCTTTTATCAATAGGTTTATGGCATAAAAAAGGATAGCAGAACGGGACGGCATCGTGTACGAGATTCAATAAACTTTCCGGCACCTGATTCATGGGTCTTAAAACGCGATCTAATATTTTGAAATACTTTTTCCGCGCTCTTGCCACATCTATAAACTTTACAGAATAGAGAATCTGCTTTGTTAAATTCGACATGCCTTTGAGTTCTAAGGTCTGCGCCGTTTCGTTTTGGTAATAATATTCATTGGCATCTTCTTGTTTGCCAAAAAGTCGAAGCCAAAGATGCTCTGTAATGATGTGTGGGTTGGGTGCATAATTATCTTCTAAATACTGAGGGGAGAATAAAAAGCCACCATCAGGCACGCCAAAGAACTTCCGAACCGAGTTGAATGCCCATGATATACCGTAAGACTCTTCAAAGAAAGCATGGGAATTGTCAACGACCAATTGTTGCCCTAAAAGTTTTGACAATTTACGACCCGTTAGCGATTTCAGTCCAAAGTAATTGATATAAAGAAACAACTCTGAATCACCTAAAAGTGGAATACCGATAGGGTCAAATGCTGTATTGAGAGCATAGAACTCATATGGTATAGCGGCTTCACGCAAAGGAAGAATTAAACTATCGCAGCAATAAAACGGTAGATAAACCTTCGTCGGTTTAACACAATCGAGTAACACTTTAAAGCACACGCGACCATTAGCAAGTGCCAAAGCCCTGTCGTGATAAAGTGATCCTTTACTGGGTAGTTCTAATTCAAAAAAACCTCCAATGGTTTTGTTATCAGTTATCATAGTAAAGTGTAGTCCCTCAACATAGCCTTAACTGTTGCAGGTTCGT
>JANMJN010001096.1:0-6244 GCA_031371355.1 Saprospiraceae bacterium | reverse complement strand
GAAATTAAATAGTTTAAACGTACACATTTAGGAAATTTTAAAAATTTCCTAAATGTTGTAAATCAATAAGTTGCGTAACAAACGTATCATAAAAATCAACCATTGTCATTGATTTATGGACACAATACAACAACTGATACTGCCCGAACAAACAAATCAGGCGGAAAAAATGCAAGGCTATTATCGTTTTCATGCTAAAATTTATGACGTGACACGTTGGACATTTTTATTTGGTCGGCAGCGTCTGATGGATTGGTTGCCTTATAAACAGACGGACAGCCCGCTGATTATGGAAGTGGGTTGTGGCACGGGTAGCAACTTAGAAAAACTATCGTATCATTTCCCCAAAGCACAACTTTTGGGTGTTGACGTATCGGCTGCCATGCTTGATGTTGCCGATAAAAAATTGCGCAATACACCCAATTCTGTTGTTTTAAAACAAAAAACCTATGGCAGTGAAGGCGTAGAGTTTTCCCAAGAACCAGATTGCATTCTGTTTTCTTATTGCCTCACGATGGTCAATCCGAATTGGGAAAGCCTTGTTTTGCAAGCTAAAATGGACTTGAAAGATAAGGGTATCATCGCTATTTCGGATTTTCATCAATCAAAATACGCTTGGTTTCGGCGTTGGATGCAGTTCAATCATGTGCGTATGGAAGGGCAAATTTTGCCGTTTTTGGAACAACATTTTGAAACGGTTAGATTGGAACGCCGCCCCGCCTATTTCGGTCTATGGCATTACTTTGTTTATATTGGAAAGATAAAACAATGATTTTTATGTTTGAATCAAAGATTAAAGCCTGTTTGACACGTCGAATAGGCTTTTTTACTGAGGGGTGTATAGTTTTGTTACTGCTTCTGTCATTTGTCTCTTTTTCTACCGCTTAAAGCGTAATATATTACTTTTTTAAGAAAAAAAAACCATTTTTGACCGTGCTATACTGAGGGGTGGCTTTCCGACTTAGAGGAAAGGCACCCACATTTTTTTTTATTTTTTTAAATCAACTATAACAACATGATTAAATCAATATCGGTACTATTCCTACTTTTAGTAGCCGTTGCTTTTGGCAACGCCCAATCCAAAGATTTAGGCATCATAAAACAACGGATTGTCACCGAGCTGATGAATAATAAGCCCGTTGATGGTCAAGTGGAAATGATGATGTCAAAAATGAAGGAGGACGGCAGTTTTAACGACATTAATTATACTGACCTTAGCACGACTGCGAGCTTTCCACATGGCAGACATACCAGTGATTTGGCATATATGGCGAGAGCCTATAAAACCAAAACCTCCACTTTTTATCAAAGTAAAAAGGTGAAAGATGCCATTATAAGCGGCTTGAATTTTTGGGTTAAAAACGATTTTGTTGGCGACAATTGGCACGACAATCAAATCACAACACCCACCAATTTGATGAACCTCATGTTGGCAATTGGCGATGATTTGCCCAAAGATTTGGTTGAAAAAGCCCAACCGATGATTGGTCGAGCCAATATGAGTGCTTCGGGCGCACGTCCGAGTGGTGATAGGATTGTGATTGCAGGAATTTTTGCTAAAAACTTACTCTTTCTTGGCAAGGACAATGCCTTTGACTCAATCATAAGAATCATAGAAGCTGAAATGAAATTCTCAACGGGCGAGCGTGGCATACAGCATGATTATAGTTTTCACCACCGTCCAGACCGTGTAAACAATACAGATTCGTATGGTTATGGCAAATTTGCCAATGCTTATGGCGAATGGTCGTCTTACGTGGCAGGTACGAAATACCAGTTTTCAAAAGAGAAAATAAACTTATTAGTGGATTACTATTTGGACGGCATTTACAAGCAACAGGTGTATGGCATTTATGAAGATGTTGGTGTTAGAAATCGAGATATTTCAAGTAAAAAAGGGACGATGCAGCCTAAAGGAACGCTTGAAATAGAACGAGTTTTAATCAGCACCGATTATAGAAAAAAGGAGTTGGAAGATATTATAAAATTGAGAAAAGGTGAAGCTAAACCCGCTTTGTCCTTCGCCAAATTCTTTTGGCAAACGGAGCATTTTGTTTTTCAACGCCCGCATTTTTATACAAGCGTGAGAATGTTTTCAACCCGAAACCAAAATATGGAACAGCCTTATAATGGACCAGGCAAAACAACGCACCACAGAGCTGATGGTACCAATTATTTGATGCTCAAAGGCGATGAATACCATAATATTTGGGCAGTGTATGACTGGCAAAAAATATCAGGCACGACCATTATGCAAAAACCAAACCTGCCGCCGCCTACTGAAATTCAGAAAGAAGGATTGACCAATTTTGTGGGTGCTGTTACGGATGGATTATACGGCGCAGTCGCATTTGATTTTAAAAGCCCACACGATATGCTCGAAGCCAAAAAGTCGTGGTTCTTTTTTGATGAAGAATACGTTTGTTTGGGTGCAGGTATCAAACCCAAAAAGTCATTACCTGTTGTCACGACGATTAACCAAGTTTTGTTGAGAAGTGATGTGAGTATCATGCAAGATGGGCAGAAAAAAATCTTACCAAAAGGCAATCGCGTTTCAGAAAATGTGAAATGGGTCTATCAAGATAAAATAGGCTATATTTTTCCCGAACCGACGACGATAAACATATCAAACCAAACGGAAACGGGGCGTTGGTCGGATATTACTGACCAAAAGAATATCAGCAAAGAATTGGTGAGCGAAGAAGTATTTAAGCTGTGGTTCAATCATGGCGATAAAATAAACGAAACGGATATTCACGGCAAACGAAAGATGGAGAAAAGTCCTTCGTATCAATACATCGTCGTACCCGATATTTCTGAACAAAAACTGATGGAAACAAGTACCAATAACCGCAATATTGAAATCCTATCGAATACGTCCGATTTGCAAGGTGTCAAACACAGCAAATTGGGCATTATTCAGTTGGCTTTTTATAAAGCAGGTGAAGTCGAAATAGGCAATGGGCAAAAGGTGAAAATGGATAGTCAAGGCATGGCGATGCTTAAAATGGAAGGCAATAAAGTGAAAGAATTGACCGTGGCTGACCCATCACGGAATTTAAGTCGTGTTTTGGTCACTTTACCAAGTATTTATACGAATGTAGGTGATGGTTTTATCTGTTTTCCTAACAATAAAGACAACAATACATTGTTAATCCTGGATTTGCCAAAAGGCGTTTATTTAGGGAAAAGCGTGACGATTAAGTTGTAAGTAAATAATTTAGATAAACAATAGGATTAATGTCAATACGATGCCGCTAATAGTGAAATACATACCTTTTTTGAAAGTACTCGTGCTTGGCATAAACATCCAAAATGAAGAAATCACAAAAAAGAATAAAGAAAGCCCGAAAAAGATATTGAAAAAGAATAACGGATCCGCGCTTTTTGCTTTATGCAGATGCGTCATTTTATTCACAAAATAAGGAAGTTCTTTTACGGTATAATTGGCTGTACCAGTGCTTTTATCGTAAATGCCGTTTTTAAAATACAGTGTATTACCTTCTTCCTTGTCAATTTTTAAATCCCTCATTTGTAGCAGTTTACCCAATTCATCGGCTTGTGCATTGGGTTTTATTTGTTTGGTTATTTGTTTATCGTGTTTTAAAAAATCTGTATCGCGAAATATCATAATAATACCGCTCAATGCATAAACTGCCATGATTCCAGCTAAAAAAAAGCCCAAATAGCGGTGTATAACTCGCATTGTGAAAGAAAATGGTTGATTGTTTGCCATAAAAAAAATTTAAGTTGATTATAATACGATTCTTTTTAATGAGCTATAAAAGTATAAATTTTTGTAATTCTGACTCTAAGAAGCCGACTATTAAGGCAATTGTGAAGATGAAATGGTGGATTGTCTCGTTTGGGAATACTTCAACGATGTGGTTTTGTAATGTGTGTTTCGCACTGCCAAACCAATCGTCGTCCGTCAAACCATACAAAAAGGAGTTGCGATTCGAGCCATCGGGTCGAATCAAATGTTTGCGAATAAAACCTTCTTGCTGCGCGCCTATTTTCTCTAATGCCCGTTGCGACCGACGATTGCGTTCATCTACTTTGAAACCGACGCGGACGACGTTCCAGACCTCAAACGCATGAGTCAGCATGAGGCTTTTCGCTTCGTCATTGAAACCGAGTCCCCATACTGAGGGGTCGTACCACGTCCAACCAATATCGATTTTTTTGTGGAGCGTGTCCATATCTTGAAAACGAGTTGTACCAATGACATTACCAGTGCGATGGTCAATAACGGCAAAAACAAAGACTTTTCCAAGCATTTGAAGCTCTAAAGAGTCATAAACCCATGTCCAAAACACATCTTTTTTCCAGCCTTCGATGGGTAAGTGTTGCCATATTGAAGGATTAGCTGCCACTTTTTCAAGTTCGTATATGTGGCGTAGCGACAATTTTTCAAGCTGAACCAGGTGCCCGTTTAATCGAATGGGATGTATCATTTTTTCGTTTGATGAGTGATTAAAAACGATACAAGATTAGGGCAAGGCACAGCATATTTGCTTAAATAGGACTTTAAGTTTGTGTAAACGCAGCGTTAAGTTTTTGTGTCAACAGGGTATTAATAAAATGCACATTTGCTAAATTTTAAAAAATTTAGTAAATGTTGACAAATGTTAATAATCAAACACCCCCCCTCAGTATATTTGTCCGAATTTCAAGTTTAAACAGAATATTACCAATTTATAAATCAAAAAAAATGAATAGAAAAGAATTTATCAAAGCCACAGCCGTTGGCGCAGCGACTCTAACTATTTTACCAACAAGCGGTTTATTAGCGACAAAAAAAACGACGGCGGAAAAAGTCAGAGTCGCTATGATAGGCGTAGGCGCACGCGGTTTGAATCACCTCGAATTGCTGTTGATGCGCGCCGATACAGAAGTGGTGGCTATCTGCGATGTGGACGACAAAACGCTCGCAAAAGCGAAAGCAAATGTGACCAAAAGCGGTAAAAACATGCCACAAATATTCACAGGCGACGATTACGCTTGGCGGAAGATGTTGGAAATCAAAGACTTAGATGCGATTATTATTGCTACACCTTGGGAATGGCATAAGTCAATGATAATCAGCAGTTTGGAAGCGGGCATCAAATACGTGGGCTCAGAAGTGGTCATTGGTATTACTTTGGAAGACCATTGGGACGTTGTGAAGGCAGCTGAAAAACATAAAGGGCATGTGATGATGTTGGAAAATGTCTGTTATCGCCGTGATGTTATCGCTGTTTTGAATATGGTGAGACAAGGCTTGTTTGGCGAAATGGTGCATTTACAAGGCGGCTATCAACACGATTTGAGGGAAGTGAAATTTAATGATGGCAAAGGCTATTATGGCAAAGGCGTTGAATATGGTGAAAAAGGTTATTCAGAAGCGAAGTGGCGCACAAACCATTCACAATACCGCAATGGCGATTTGTATCCGACGCATGGCATTGGTCCTGTGGCGCATTATGCCAATATCAATCGGGGCAATCGTTTTTTGACATTGAGTTCTTTCTCTTCAAAAGCAAGGGGTTTGCACAATCATATTGTCAAAAAAGGCGGTGAGGCACACCCCAATGCTAAGGTTAATTTCAAATTAGGCGATGTCGTGACGACGCAAATCAGTTGTGCAGGTGGTGAAACGGTGATGTTACAACATGATACAAACTTGCCAAGACCCTATTCTTTGGGTTTCCGCGTGCAAGGTACTGAGGGGTTGTGGATGGATATAAACAAAGGCATTTACATCGAAGACAAATCTAAAAAACCGCATCAATGGGATGACGCAAAGGAATGGTTGGACAAATATGACCATCCGCTTTGGAAAAAATACGGTCAAGACGCGCAAGGTGCAGGACACGGTGGCATGGACTTTTTTGTTATTCACTCATTTATTGAATCGGCTAAGCGCAAAACCCCTACACAAATGGACGTTTATGATGCCGCTACATGGAGTGCCATTACTCCTTTGAGTGAACATTCGATTGAATTGGGTAATGAAACCGTTGAATTTCCTGATTTTACGAGTGGACAGTGGATGTATCGGAAGCCTGTATTTGCTTTGGGCGATGATTATTGATTTTTTTGACCACTGATTGGACGGATGCGACTGATTATCGCTGATTTTTATTTCCCTAAGAGATGACAAAAGAAAATCAGTGATAACCAGTCGCATCCGTCCAATCAGTGGTCAAAAAAATATCATTTATTTTAAAATCTCTCGTATTTGTACGAATTCTTATGCTGT
>JANMJN010001089.1:0-1691 GCA_031371355.1 Saprospiraceae bacterium | reverse complement strand
CATTTGGTCTTTGTGCAGGCAGTAGTACCTACATAGATGGACGGAATCTGGGCAAATCAACCAGTTTCTATGGTGCTGTTTCCTATTCATTTTAATTCATTTTTACCACCTCCCCTTAGGCTCTGCCTTTGTTTTTCACCTTATTTTCAATTACAAATACATATCAAAATATGAATATTAGAAATTACGCCGCACTCTTTGCGACGCTCACGCTGTTGTCTGCTATCATCGGTTGCAGCAAAACATATGAAATGGAAATGCCTTCTATTGCGACCATTGCGGTTTCAAATCCCGATTTTTCGGTCTTAGAAGGCGCAGCTATTCGGGGACAATTGGCTGTTGTTTTGTCTAACAAAAACCCGAATGATGCCTCTGGAAACTACACTGTTTTTGCGCCAAACAATGCGGCTTTTGCCCGTTTAGGCTTAAATACTGAGGGGGACTTGGGTGTATTACAAATTCCGTTTTTGACCAATACCCTGCTTTATCACGTCTCAAACGGTCAACTTGCAGGCGGCACTATCGCTGCGGGGAACACGTCCGTTTCTGCTCTGTCTGTCAATCGGAAATTTATCAATCGCGGTACGGACAAATACATCAACGGCTCAAAAATAATCGCCACCGATGTCTCCGCTTCCAATGGGACGGTTCATGTTATAGACAAAGTGTTGTTGGCAACAGGCGTTGATATTGTACAATCCGCTTTGGCTTTGCGTGACGCAAAGGTGTTTACCACACCTGAATTGTCTTTTTTAGTCGAAGCACTCATTTATACAGATTTGGTTGGTGCTTTGACGGCATCAACTGGTAGCCCGTCTTTTACTGTTTTTGCGCCGACGGATGCGGCTTTCAAAGACTTGGGTGTGTTGCTCAACGTCCCCCTCAGTATTCCTTCTGATATTCGAAAATTGGATAAAGAAACGGTCAAACAAGTGCTTTTGAACCATGTTGTAAACGATTCGGGCAAATTTACGTCCGAAATGAATGCGGGTACAATGATGCCTTTAGGCGGCGCGGCACTGACAATCGGGGCGTACAACAACGGTGTTTTGACGGTCAAAGGCAAAAACAATGCAACGGTTGCCAATATGGTCATACCAGATGTGTTAACCAAAAACGGCGTTGTGCATGTTATTGACAGGGTTTTGTTGCCTTAAATAATTATTTTTATAACATAGAGTTAAACTTATTTCTATCACCACAACTATTAAAATAATCTCGCAATGAAAAAAAACATTTTACTTCTCGTTATGATGTTGGTTATTTTATCCAAAATCACTTCACTGCAAGCACAGCCTGTTGTTACGGAGTATGTGTTGATGCACCCCTCTTTTCGCATAGATTTGAAAGATGACAGAATACAAAAAATGATTACGCCGAAAAGCATTTTAGACATTGATTGGAATGCCGCAAAACGGACGTTGGCAGTGAGTTATTATTTAAGAAAAGCCAATATACAAGTTGTCGTGCAAGCGCTTTTAAAAATATCAGAAACGCCCGCGCCGATTGAGCAAAAAAACGAGAATAAAGCCATTCCCGTAACGCCATTTTGATAGCACGATGCTTTGACAATACCCCCTCAGTATTAAGTATGTATCGGATACTTTGTACGCCACAAAAAACGTCAACGCATTCCCAAAAAAAAGGCTACTCGCTTATTGCGAGTAGCCTTTAGAACCGAATTATTTTAT
>JANMJN010001029.1:0-1731 GCA_031371355.1 Saprospiraceae bacterium | reverse complement strand
GGTTTGTTGAGCCATGTTTTTTTATTGCAATAATATAGCTTTTTAATAAAAAACGTATGTGATTATAGATTTTTTGCTAATAAATTTTCTTGGATGCTTAAAACACAGTGAAATATCAAAAATACTGATGGGTACTATGTTTTGAATGAAGGATGTTTTGTCATAAAGGAACTCAACTGCATCGAGAAAAGTTGACAGATTTTATGTAATTCTAAAGTTTTATTTATGTAATTTCAAAATTAGTTTTATGTAATTTCAAAATTGTGTTTATGTAATTTCAAAATTAAGCCTATATTTGTCTTAAAATCAAAGAGTTATGATACAAAGACAAATTTCGAAATCTATTAACGCATTAAAAGATAAATTTCCAGTGCTTGCACTGACCGGTCCGCGGCAATCGGGTAAAACGACTTTACTCAAAAATACATTTCCAGACTATCAATATGTCTCGTTGGAAGACCTCGACAACCGCAATTTTGCACAAACTGACCCAAAAGGTTTTTTGAAAAATTATCCTAAAAACATCATTTTTGATGAAGTTCAGCGTGTGCCGCATCTCTTTTCCTATATTCAAACAGTGGTTGATGACAGTCAACAAATGGGGCAATTCATATTGTCAGGGTCGCAAAATTTTCAGCTTTTGCAAAATATTACACAGAGTTTGGCAGGACGTGTGGCTCTTTTCAAACTTTTGCCTTTCGATTTTAAAGAGTTATCAGATGCTCAATTATTGCCCGATGCCTATCCCGAACCCTTAGTGCGTGGTTTTTACCCCGCTTTGTTTGACCGAAATATTGGTTCGACTGATTTTTATGCCAATTATTTACAAACTTATGTTGAACGAGACGTTGTTGAGTTGATTAACATCAAAGATATTCGTCAATTTCGGGCATTTATCGGGCTTTGTGCCGCACGGGTCGGGCAGTTACTCAACATTTCATCGTTGAGTAACGATTGTGGTATTTCGCAACCGACAGCCAAGGCTTGGTTGTCTATTTTGGAGAGTAGTTATATTGTGTTTCAATTGCCCCCTTATTTTAAGAATTTTAGTAAACGTATTGTCAAAACACCTAAACTTTATTTTTACGACACAGGTTTACTTTGTCATTTGCTCAGCATTAGGGAACCAAAAGCTTTTATCGGCACGCCTTTGAAAGGCAATTTATTTGAAAACTTGATGGTTGCTGAATTTTATAAACAAAATGAACACCAATACGCCCATAAAGATTTTTATTTTTGGCGTGATTCCAACGGCAATGAAGTTGATTTGCTGATACCTCATGCCACAACTTTTGATATTTTTGAAATCAAAGCATCTGAAACCATTATGTCTGACCAATTCAAAGGGTTAAATTTCTTACAAAATATTGCACCAGAAGCGGTGGCTTCAAAAACGCTTATTTATGGTGGATTAGTTGACCAAACACGGACACATTATGCCGTTAAAGGATGGCGTTCTTCGTTGTTTACGAGAGGTGGGTGAGAGAGATTGACCCCTCAGTAATTTTTGATTTCTCTACTTATCTTCCAGAATTGGCAGTTTGAAATTTTTAAAAATCATCATTCTAATCCTTTTTTATAAAAAAATAATGAGGCTGTCTCAAAAGGTATTTCAAGTTTTTTTGTCCCGAATATTATTCTTTTTGAAGGCGTTTATGTTCGGGAAACTTTTAAAGTTTCCCGAACATGGTGCCCAAAACCATAGAATATTTTGCACTAAAAATTTCGATT
>JANMJN010000986.1:0-8725 GCA_031371355.1 Saprospiraceae bacterium | reverse complement strand
TTAGAAACCATAGAAGGCGCGGGACATTGGGTTCATGCCGAAAAACCAAAAGAGTTGTTCGATGTGATGAACCGCTTTTTGACTTGATAAAGGCTTTGTAAATAGAAAATTACATCTGAAAAATACATCAATCACCAATCATCACCCTTATTTTGGATCATTTAGACCATAAAAGCGAAGACCCGAACGCGACGAACCGCAAGCGCGACCACATCGAGTTGGCACTCAAATCGCAAGTCAATACATTAGACCCGCGTTTTTATTACGAACCACTTTTTGCGGCACATCCAGAACAAGGCAGCTTAATACCGTTCACTTTCTTAGGAAAAACGGTCAAAGCACCTATGTGGGTGAGCAGTATGACGGGCGGAACGGATATGGCGCGCATCATCAACCGCAATTTGGCACGGGCGTGTGGCGAGTTTGGCTTTGGTATGGGCTTAGGTTCGTGTCGGCAATTGTTGTATTCCGATGAACATTTCGATGATTTCAATGTGCGTCCCTTGATGGGCGATGACGTGCCGCTGTTTGCCAATTTGGGCATTGCGCAGTTGGAAATATTGATTGAACGCAACGAAACAGCTCTTATCACGCAATTGATTGAAAAATTAAAGGCGGATGGCTTGATTATTCACGTCAATCCCATGCAGGAATGGTTGCAACCCGAAGGCGATAGATTTAAAAAACCACCGATAGAGACCATCAAAAAACTTGTCGAATCCTTAGATTGTCCTTTGATTGTCAAAGAAGTGGGGCAGGGATTTGGTTATGAAAGCATCAAGGCTTTGCTACAATTGCCTTTGGCTGCCGTTGATTTTGCGGCGGCAGGCGGCACGAGCTTTTCAAAGCTCGAATTACTGAGGGGGGCAACGGAGCAGCAAAAAATGTATGGTGCTTTGGCGCATATCGGTCATTCGGCTGTCGAAATGGTGGATTTTACAAATCAAATTGTTGCTGAATTGAGTGCGGACATCCGTTGTTCACAAATTATCGTTTCGGGCGGCATTCAAGACTTTTTAGACGGTTTTTATTGCATTAAAAAACTCAAATTACCCGCTATTTACGGGCAAGCATCTGCTTTTTTGAAACATGCACAAGGCGATTATGCCGATTTGAAGGCTTTTGTAGAAATGCAAATTAGAGGTTTGGAATTGGCGGAAGCGTTTTTGAAGGTGAGATAGTTGTTTCAAAAAGAATGTTGAGATACCCTCATCAAAACCAAAAAGCCCGTGCAAAACACATCGCATGGGCTTTTATACTGAGGGGTACGGTTCAGATAAATTTAAACGTAATGGTTTATCTCCTCGTTTATAAAAAATCCGTTGTTCATTTTTAATATTTTATAGCGCTTTTACATGTATATTACGTCGTATCAGGTAATATTGAAATTTTTTAAATAATAATAAAAATGAAATTAAGAGTAGGATGTCAACTCAAATACTACGCTTATGAAGAAACGCCCGCAATTCTACTCCTGCGCACCCACAATAAACAATTAGATTTCGTGATTTATGAAGAATTGAAAGTAGAACCTAAGGTGCATTTGACCGAATATATTGATTTTCATGGCAATTCTTGCGACCGATTGGTTGTGCCCATTGGTAATTTTAGTGTTAGTTCAATGGCTATAGTAGATGCCAAAGAATTTAGTGAATATGATGAGAATATCAACTCAACGCCTGTTGAAAATTTGCCTGATAATGCGCTTATCTATTTATTAGCAAGTCGTTTTTGTGAATCGGATAAGTTGAGTAATCTGGCATCGGGTATCGTTTCAAATAGTATTACAGGCTTTCATAAAGTAGAAGCCATTCGTCGTTGGGTTCACAATAATATTAGATATGAGTACAATCACAGTAATTCATCCACTTCGGCATTAGACACTTTGAGTGCTCGAATTGGCGTATGCAGGGATATGTCGCATTTAGCCATTGCGCTGTGTCGTAGCATCAGTATTCCGGCGCGCTTTGTGGTCGGATATTTATATTTATTGAATCCAATGGATATGCACGCATGGTTTGAGGTATATCTGGATGGGAAATGGTACACTTTTGATGCAACCCAACAGGAGACAACAGGTGGAAGGGTCGTTTTGGCTTATGGTAGAGATGCTGCTGACGTTGCCACCATTACTTTTTATGGCAATATGCAATTACAATATATGAATGTATTTGTTGAAAAAGTGGAAGATTAGGATTATAAATGTTGTTAAAATGTGAGAAAAGATAAATGCCTATTAACGTATAAAATTTTGAAAAATGCACTTTTTGAAAAATAAGTATTAATTATAAACAAGGCTTTGCTTATTTAACTTTTGCGATTCTGTTTCATGTTTTCTTTTATATATCTGCAACGTGTACTTTTAATACTTTGATTGTACTTTGGGCTTTTCTTTTACCAAAAGTATGTTTGAAAGTAAAGGATAAGTCTATTTTGATTTTAATTAAAAAAAACGCTTATGTCTATAAAAGTCGCACTTACGCACAAAACGAAATACAAATTTGATAGAAATGTAGGTTTGTCTCCCCATGTATTTCGCCTTCGACCTGCCGCTCATTCTCGAACCGCTATTGAAGCCTATTCCTTTAAAATTTTTCCAGAAAATCATTTCATCAATTGGCAGCAAGACCCTTTTGGTAACTTTCAAGCAAGGGTTGTTTTTCATGATAAAATTGATGAATTGAGTGTAGATGTCGAGGTCATTGCCCGCTTGAATGTCATCAATCCATTTGATTTTTTTGTGGAAGAATATGCCGAAGAATTTCCTTTTAAGTATGACGAAGTGCTGCATAGCGAGCTGATTCCGTATTTAGAACCGACTGAATCGGGTGCTTTTCTGATGGATTTTGTGGAGAAAAACAAGGTGACCAAGCCTTTGCGTATCGTTGATTTTTTGGTAGCGGTCAATAGTAAAGTCGCACAAGAAATCAGTTATAATATCAGAATGGAAGTGGGTGTCCAAACTTGCGAAGAGACTTTGAACCAAAAAAATGGTTCATGTCGTGATTCTGCTTGGCTTTTAGTACAAGTGTTGCGGCATATGGGTTTAGCAGCTCGTTTTGTTTCGGGTTATTTGGTGCAATTAACAGCCGATATAAAATCGTTGGATGGTCCCTCGGGACCCAAAGAAGATTTTACAGATTTACACGCTTGGACAGAGGTGTTTGTGCCAGGTGCAGGTTGGATAGGATTAGACCCAACGTCGGGGCTTTTTGCCAGTGAAGGGCATATTCCATTGTGTTGCACGCCGCATTATTCGAGCGCTGCACCTGTTACGGGGGCAACGGATATATGTAATGTCGAATTTGAGTTTGAAAATAAAGTAACACGGATTCATGAAGACCCGCGTGTCACAAAGCCTTATACTGAGGGGCAATGGGAAAAAGTGATGCGCGTAGGCGACGTTGTTGAAAAGGATTTGCAAGACGGTGATGTGCGTTTAACAATGGGTGGCGAACCGACTTTTGTGTCCGTTGATGATTTTGAATCGCCTGAATGGAATTCTACGGCTGATGGACAGCATAAAAGAAAATTGGCGTATGACTTGGCTTTAAGGCTTAAAAATAGGTTCGCGCATGGTGGTTTGTTGCATTTTGGACAAGGCAAATGGTATCCTGGAGAGCTGTTTCCTCGTTGGCAATATGGTTTATATTGGCGAAAAGATGGTTTGCCAATTTGGAAAAACGATGCATTGGTTGCTCAAGAAGAGGGTGCAAAATTCACTTTTCGAGATGCCGAAAAATTTGCTTTTGAATTGACTAAATTCCTTGGATTGGATACCAATAATCTGTTGCCGACTTATGAAGACCCTATTTATTGGGCGTTGGAAGAAGGTAAATTGCCTGTCAATGTTGATCCATTAGCTTTTAATTTGAAAGACCCCGTCGAAAGACAAACTTTATCAAGATTGCTTGAAAAAGGACTGAATCATCCCGCAGGATTTGTGCTGCCTATAAAATGGCGTCATGAAACAGACAATTGGGTCACTTGTGCTTGGTCATTTAGGCGGGGCAACTGTTTTTTAATACCCGGCAATTCGCCTTCGGGTTTGAGATTGCCTTTGAAAGCATTGCCTGAAATTTCAAAGAAACGAAAGGAAGTACCGATTGAAAGAAGCCCGTTTGAGGTTTTACCTGCATTGGGAGAGTTTGGCAATTCGGTTTCAGAACGATATGGTAAGGTGGCGGCTGTTTATCAATTGCCTGTTGAAAAGGTTGTTGATGAAGAGGATGAAAAAGAGACGAAGGAGACCCCCTCAGTAAAATTGACTTATGAGATGGCTATTTTCACAACGGCGTTGGCAGTTGAGGAAAGAGAGGGCATTATATACTTGTTTCTACCGCCAACAGAATATTTGGAGCATTATTTAGATTTGATTGCTTCGGTTGAAGCGACGGCTGAAAAACTGCAAATGCCCGTTCGGGTTGAAGGTTACGCACCGCCTTCTGATTATCGCATTGAAAAGCTCAATGTTACACCTGACCCAGGGGTTATTGAAGTCAATATTCACCCTGCAAAAACGTGGCAAGAGTTGGTTGACAATACTTCTGCGCTCTACGAAGAAGCCTTTTTTTCGAGATTAGGTACTGAAAAGTACATGGTAGATGGTCGTAAAACAGGCACAGGTGGCGGCAATCATGTGACGATTGGTGGCGCAAAACCTGCGGATAGTCCTGTACTGCGCCGCCCCGATTTGTTGCGCAGCCTCATCACTTATTGGCAGCATCATCCCGTTTTGAGTTATTTATTTTCAGGACCGTTTATCGGACCGACAAGTCAAGCACCGCGCATTGACGAAGGGCGTGACGAAAGGCTTTATGAGGTTGAGATAGCGTTCAATCAAATTCCTGAAAATGAAGAAGTGCCATTTTGGATGGTGGATAGAATTTTCAGAAATCTTTTAGTGGATATTACTGGCAATACGCACAGAACGGAGTTTTGTATTGACAAGCTGTATTCGCCCGATTCGGAAACGGGCAGGCTCGGTATCTTGGAATTTAGAGGTTTTGATATGCCACCACACAAGCAAATGAGCCTTGTTCAAACGCTTCTGATACGGGCATTGATAGCCAAATTTTGGAAAGAACCTTATAAAAAGAAACTCATTCGTTGGGGAACGGAATTGCATGATAAATTTCTTTTGCCCGATTTTGCTTATTTGGATATGATAGACGTGGTCAATGACCTCAAAGGTGCGGGCTACGACTTCGATATTTCGTGGTTTGACCCCTTCTTTGAGTTCCGTTTTCCGCATTATGGAACGGTTGATATTGACCAATTAAAACTTGAATTGCGCTTAGGTATTGAGCCGTGGCATGTATTGGGTGAGGAATTGTCTAACTCTGGAACGGCTCGTTTTGTGGACTCTTCTTTGGAACGTTTGCAAGTAAAAGTACGTGGATTTACTGAGGGGCGGCATATTTTGGTCTGCAACGGCTGCCGTGTTCCTTTGCGTTCCATTGGCATTAAGGGAGAATACGTCGCGGGTATTCGTTACAAAGCATGGAATCCGCCTTCCGCTTTGCATCCGACGATTGGTGCGGATGCGCCTTTGGTTTTAGACATTGTGGATACATGGAACAATCGGGTTTTGGGTGGATGTACTTACTTTGTGTCTCACCCGGGCGGTCGCGGTTATGAGACATTTCCTGTGAATGCTTATGAAGCAGAATCTCGTCAGATAAGCCGTTTTTGGGGTTTTGGGCATACGCCTAATGCGGATCTTGAAGTTGCCGAGGTTGTGAAAAACACGCCAACTATTTCGAGATTTGTAGCGATGAATAAAAAGGAATTAAAAATGGATACACCCATAGAACTTGTCAATCCAGAATATCCAAATACGCTTGATTTGAGAAAATTTTGGAAAACGAGGTAAAAATAGGGTTCAATACTGAGGGGGTGATTTTTAAAAATGCGACAATAAAAAAATGGCATAGTAATAACTTAGAAATAAGCGCTATTATATTTATGATTCTGTCACCACTTGTTGAAAATCACTGGTTTCAAAATAATAGATGTGGTGATACTTGTTTCTATTTAATTATTTAGTTGTTATTTTGTTTCAATAATAAGTTTACCTTTAATCCTAAACATTGAATATTATAGAAAATGCACACACAAATTTCAAATGACTTAATCCAAAATTATTGCGCTCAAATCAAGGGTTTAGATGAGATATTGGAGACAAATGGTACTGTAAAGCCGCATTGGCAGCAGTTGTTTAACAATATTGATGCCATGGGCTTGACGGAGTTAGGCAATAGGAGTAACGATATATTGGCGAAGTTAAAGGAGAACGGCGTAACCTATAATGTATATGATAGCTCTGGTGGCAACAACAGACCTTGGAAACTTGACCCCATTCCTTTTTTAATAGAACAAAAAGAGTGGGAGGTCATTTCAAAAGGGCTGATTCAAAGAGCAAAGCTGCTTGATGCCATCTACAAAGATATTTATGGTCCTCGGAATTTGATAAAAGAGGGCATAATGCCGCCTCAAGTTATTTATGGTAATGCGGGTTTTAATCCAGCCTGTTTTGATGTTAAAATACCTTCTGAAAATCAGTTGATTATTTGTGCAATTGATTTTGCAAGAGGTCCCGACAACCGAATGTGGGTTATGGATAGACGAACACAATCCCCTTCTGGGACAGGTTATGCCATCGAAAATAGAAGTGTGATTAGTAAATATGTACCAGAATTGACACAAGGTCTGGCGTTGAGTCGGCTTGCGCCTTTTTTGAATAAATTTCAAAGTGCTATTTCTGGTCTTTCTCCAAATAAAAGTGGGCAACCGAATGTTGTTTATCTAACGCCTGGACCTCAAACAGAGACCTTTTATGAACACACCTTTATCGCTTCCCACTTTGGTTACACACTTGTTATGGGTCAGGATTTGATGGTGCGAAACGGCATGGTATGGCTGAAATCTATTTCTGGACTCCAAAAAGTAGATGTCATTATCAGAAGGATTGATGATGAATATTGCGACCCTCTCGAACTCCGCGAGGACTCGCATTTGGGTGTCCCAGGGCTGCTTCAAGCCATGAGATTAGGTAATGTTGTAGTGCTCAATCCGCCGGGTTCAAGTGTTTTAGAGAACCACGCTTTGTTACCGTTTATGAAAGGAGCGTGTAAATATTTTTTCAATGAAGATTTAATTTTACCCAATATTGCTACTTGGTGGTGCGGACAAGAGAATGAGTTGAAGTATGTGCTTGAGCATCTTAATAGATTGATTATTAAAAAGGCTTCAGGGAAAGATCTTCATAAATCCATTTTCGCACGTATTTTATCCGAAACACAATTGGCTGAACTGAGGGCTAAAATATTAGCCAATCCCGAGCAATATGTTGCGCAAGAAGAATCTTCCTTGAGAACCGCACCCAGTTTGGTGAATGGTCGCATCGAGCCAAGGCTTTCTGTTACAAGAGCGTTTTTGGTATCGGATGGTAAAGATTATCATATTATGAATGGTGGTTTGACCCGCAGTTCGGCAGATTCCAATTTATTTGTGATTTCCAATCAACTCGGCGGTATGTCCAAAGATACTTGGATTGTATCGGACAAAGCATTTCAAAATACGGAGCGGGTTGTTTTAAATAATAATAAAATAGATTCTAAACGCGCCGCTTTGCCCAGCAGAAGTGCCGAAAACCTCTTTTGGGCGGGTCGGTATTGCGAGCGTATATTGGTCACCACAAAAGCCATTAACCTCATCATCAATACTTTACAAGACAATATTACATTAGGCGGAACACCCAAATCTGTTCACTCGGAAGTATTACTGAGAGCCTTATCGCATATAACGCTGTATTATCCAGGATTTTTAGAGGAAAAAATGATTTCACAACCCTATAAAGGTATTTTGAATATCATCAGAGACCCTAAAATGATGAACAGTGTTTCGAATACCTTAGAGTCCTTTATAAGGTGTGTTACGGCGGTCAATGATAAATGGAATCATGATACACGAAACTATATCAATGCCATTGAGTCCAATTTTTCTCAATTCAATGATTTGAACGAGTTTGCGCCTAACAAGATTACTAAAATGATGACCAAGTTACAAAGTCGCTTATTTTCTTTTTATGGCATTTTTGCCGAGAGTTTTCCAAGAGATGAAGGGTATTATCTTTTTGAAGCAGGCAAATTGGTTGAACGGATTTTATCACAAATCAGCCTCATAAGAGCTGTATTTAATACAAAATATACGTCAAATGTAGAAAAAGAACTGATTGAAGCGATATTGATTAATCATAATTTATTGGTGTATTATAGGCAATTGTATAAGTCATTCGTCAATCTTGAAACCACTTTAGATATGGTACTTATTGATGAAAAACTGCCGTATTCATTGAGTTATTTGTTAGGCAAATTAGCCGAATATGTCAATCATTTGCCCAATAACACCTATCCAGAGCGCATTTCCCTCGTGGGGAAATCCATATTAGAAGCGCAAACAAAAATAAGATTAGCAGATATCGATAGTCTTGTTGTTTATGATGAAGACGACCACCGATTATTTAATTTAGATGCTTTATTGACAAATATTTATACTTTGATATCGGGTGTAACAGACCTTTTGTCTAATCAATATTTTTCACATGCTGTCTTACAACATTCATTGAAAAGGTATCCAGAAGAAAACGAATTGAAAGCCGATGACATATAAACTCATACATAAAACGAAATATAAATACAGTGGACGAGTCAACAAATACAAC